>BIFV01000005.1 GCA_003990955.1 Sporomusaceae bacterium FL31 | reverse complement strand
TATTGCTAAGCAAACCAATTTACTAGCCTTAAATGCGGCCATTGAGGCGGCAAGAGCAGGAGAAGCAGGCCGGGGCTTTGCGGTTGTAGCCGAAGAGGTGCGCAAGCTGGCTGAGCATTCAAATCAAGAGGCAGAACAGGTTGCGGCATTAGTTCGCAAAATTGCTGAAAGTACGGCCTCGGCAGTTGGATCTACCCAAAAAAGCAGGGTCGAAGCCGAATATGGTGTGGATGCTGTTCAGCGGGCAGGACAAGCACTTGAACGGATTCTGACTGCAGTTATGGGAAATGTGAAAGACATGCAGCAAATCGTTAATGTTACCAATGACGAAGTAGCGACTTCAGATAAAATTATTCAACTGATTAATGCAGTTGCGACCGGTATTGAGACCATGTCATCGCATGCTCAGCATGTGGCAGCTGCCACGCAGGAAATCACTGCTGCAGTTGAGACTGTTGCCAGCAGTGCTGAGGAAACAAGTGCAATGGCAAATGAACTGCGGAGTGCAGTTGAGCGATTCAAAATATAGTATTATATAAAGGGGTGATAGCATGACCAGTAATTTCATCGTTGAAAATAATCTGGTAACAGTTACACTGACTGGGAGCATTTATGTCGAAGATGCTGCTGGATTACGCGAGCAACTGATTGGCTATATCGATGAAGGATACAGCCGTTTTTTAATCAATGTTGCCAGGGTTGATTATATTGATAGTTCGGGCTTAGGTGTATTGGTGGCCATCCACAAGCGTGCCGTACAAAGCAATGGCAAAGTCATCATTAAAGGACTGACTGGGGTAGTCAAAGAACTATTTGAATTAACACGGCTCAATAAAGTATTTGAGTTACAATAAGGACTGGCTGATACGGATAGCCGGACAGGTGCTGTCATGGATAGTCATAAACCACTAGAACAAGTGCATATATTTGAATTATTATGGCGAAGTGCATGTGAAGTCATGCTTCTCTTGGACAATAATGGCCGCATTATTGAAGCAAATGATGCGGCCATTATTTCGTATGGCTATGACCGGGAAAAGATGCTGGCAATGACGCTAACCGATTTGGGCCGAGGACTGACCGAATTTCCGCAGGGGCAGCAGGTCTGTTGTGGCCTGTTTGAAGCTGTTCATTACCGAAGTGATGGCAGCAGCTTTCCGGCAGAACTTCGCTTCTGTGAAGTCGAGAAAGATGAGCAGAACCGAGTTTTTCTTATTATCCGCAATATCGGTGAACGAAAGAGACTTGAGAACAAATTATTGTCTTTGTCATATGCTATTGAGCAGAGTCCGACATCGGTGGTCATTACGGATACGGATGGCAAAATTGAGTATGTGAATACTAAGTTTTGTGCAGTCACTGGTTATAGCCAAGAAGAAGCTATTGGCCAGAATCCTCGTATTTTGAAGTCTGGGGAACAGCCGCCGGAAGTTTATAAAGAATTATGGGATACCATTACTTCAGGCGGTGAATGGCGGGGAGAATTTCATAATAAGAAGAAAAATAATGAATTATATTGGGAGTTAGCATCAATCTCCGCAATCCGAAATACGGAGGGTCAGATTACAAAATTTTTGGCAGTCAAAGAAGATATTACAGATCGGAAAGAAACTGAGACAGCATTGCAGCAGGCCGAGGCGCAATTACGTCAGGAAGTACTTTTGGCAGGTAAAATTCAGCGTAGTTTTTTACCTCCCGCTTTATCGAATTCCAAAGTTATGATCCAGACTGTTTTTGAACCTTACACACTGGTGAGTGGTGATACTTTTGATTTCTTCTGGTTTGACGGAGGAACGAAGCTGGTCGGATATATTGTCGATGTCATGGGGCACGGCGTGGCTACTGCCTTACAAACTTCAGCGTTGCGGGTTCTGGGACGCCAGGTTTTTGAAAAAGCAAAACCGTTGGCCGAGCGCGTAGAAGAATTAAACCGGATTTCTACTTCCTGCTTTACTGAAGATTCATTTGCTGCGTTAATTGCCTTTGAATTGGATTTTACTCATCAAACATTGACCTATGTTGCAGCTGGGATCAATTATTTTCTTGCTTACTCTAAACAGAATACTGGAATCATAAAAGCTCCTGGGACTTTTATCGGTATGCTGCCGGATGGCGGATTTGAACAGCATAGAATCGAATTTTCGCGTGGTGATAATTTCTATTTCATGAGTGACGGACTCTTTGATCTTATTTCCGGTTATACATTAGATGTGCGCAGCTACCAAGATACTACTGAACGGCTTAGTGAATTTGCACGAAGCAATAAGCGGACCGATGATGCTACTGCTATATTGATACAAATTTCATAACAGCTAGGTTAAAGAATTAGTAAATTTAAAGATTTAATCTAAGTAAGCTTAATTATCAGACACAGGGGAGACATAAAAGGTATGGGTAATCAATTTGTTACTAAGCTAAAAGCTGCTTTATTCGAGCGATTAGGGGATATGGCAACCAATGGGATGGGATTTTTTCCGGCAGCAGTTCTTATCCCTTTGATCGAGCGTCAGAATAAACTTTCAATCTTGTTCGAGGTTCGGGCAAGTCAGCTGGCCTGGCAGCCTGGTGAGGTTTGCTTTCCTGGCGGACGTGTCGATGAGCAGGATGTAAATACCCAAGCAACAGCGGTTCGGGAAACTGTTGAGGAATTAGGAATTAGCAGGCAGCATATTACTGTCATTGGTGAAATGGGAGCAGTGGTCAGTCCTATCGGAGTTATTCTAAAGCCGCATATTGGGATTCTCCATCATGAGCACTACCAGTTAAGTGATGATGAGGTCGCGGAGGTTTTTACGGTACCTCTGGAATTCCTTTTAACTGCAGAGCCGATCAAGGCTCATATGGAAATGGGCAATCGTCCGCTTGATGATTTTCCTTTCGAATTGGTAGCAAATTATAGTGCTGAGTGGAAACGGCGGCGTACTTATGAAGTTCTTTTTTATCAATATGAAGGGCGGGTTATTTGGGGTCTTACCGCCCAAGTATTAGCTGAGTTTATTGCGTTATGCCGCAGTGTAAAATAAAAACTGTACCTGATTGATATCAGGTACAGTTTTTCTATATTTAATTTGCTCCCACGTATTGAATACGCCAGGAATTACCATGAACCAGTTGGTTATATATTTCAGTGATTGTTTCATAAATTGCAGAACGCTTAATCGTTCTTTTCTTCGTAAGCTGGGAAAATTTAAACCAACGACCTTCTCGCGAAAGTTGATAAAAGGCCTGATTAATTTCCAGCAAAATTGTTTTGGTGGGAGAGCTAATAATCGCATCTTCGATTAATTTAACTGAAGGTCCATCCAGTGGCGGCATTGCGGCAAGATCTTTCACATCGGTCATCGTACAACACTCCCCTTCATATACTAGAAATCATGACCCTGCATACGGTACAATGGTACTTCTGCAGAGGATTTAAAGTGCTCATCCATGTGAATTAGCATAGACAAGCCTTTGTTCTATTATATATCCTTTACGAAAAAATTTCCTCACACAAAGAAGGTCGAATATTGCGATTATTTCAAGTTATTCAATGTTGATGAGCCACTGCTCGGTTATACGCAGTATTGCGATATTTTTTTGTTCTTAAAAAGTGAATCTTCGTTATGTCTGCTATGTCATAATCATGGATAGCAGTTGTATTAGTCCTACATTCGACATATAATATATATTGGTATAAATTTAATTACAGCAATGCCTCGGGACAGTAGCGGCTCGAGGCATTATGCTCAGGTGAACAGCTTTGTTGAGACGATGTTATGAGCAGCATAAACTTATCATCAATATAGTGTTTCTGGTAGCGTTAACCGGAATGGTATTTGTATATCCATTCTTTCAAAGTCACTTTCGGTTTACGTTGGGGGTTCCCATTTTAGCAGCGCTGCTGTTGTATTTTCATAAACTACCCATCTTAACTACGGCAGTTACAAGCGGATTAGCCGTTTTTCTTATGCGGAGTATGATCTATCTGCCTTTTGGTGTTAGTGAATTTAATGCTGCTGTTCATCATAATCTGCCGGCTATTATGTATTACCTGGTATATGGGGCTTGCTTTTGGGCGTTTAATATTCGTGCTTACTTGCAGCAGGTTCCAATGTTGTTGCTGCTGATGAGTTTTACTGATATTCTAAGTAATTGTATTGAATTATGGGTTCGATCAGAACTACTGTCAAAAAATATTGAAACATTATTAGTTACGATAATAACAGTCGGGGTCATACGTTCTGTGATTGCCATTTTGGGTTATTACGCGCTTAAACAGTATCGGGACTTTGCCTTGGCTGAAGATCGTTTATCACGCTATGCTGAACTTACTGTACTCATTGCTCAGTTAAAGGCCGAATTGTACTATTTACAGAAGTCATCGCAGGATATTGAAAATGTTATGGAGCAAAGTTATTTGCTTTATCAGAAACTTCATTCTTATCCTGACGGTACAGTGCAGGAACAAGCCGGACAGGCTTTGTCAGTTGCCCGGGATATTCATGAAGTCAAGAAAGATTATTATCGAGTCGTAAGTGGAATTGAAAAAGTATTAGAGCCTTCAGCTATTGAAAAAGGGATGAGGTTATCTGAAATCTTTTTTATTATCGAACAAAATACGCTGCGCAGTACGCAGCAGACCGGCAAACAAGTTGCATTAACCATGAGGTATGATTACGATTTTTTGACAGATAAACATTACTTGATTGTTTCGATGCTGAATAATTTGATTACGAATGCCATCGAAGCCTGTCCTGATCATTGCGTGATTGAAGTCGAACAAATAAGCTGTGGTGATCTTATTAAATTTGTCGTAGTTGACAGAGGCAATGGGATTAAGGCGTCAGACTATGAGCTTATTTTCCAGCCTGGGTATTCTACGAAATATTGTCCTATTACTGGCAAAATGTCGACTGGACTAGGACTCGCACATGTTAAAAATTTAGCAGAGTATTTACAGGGCGGCATTGACGTTCATTCTACTCCCGGAGAGTACAGTGCATTTACTATTACATTACCATTGCAAAGCTTGTCATTAGAGAATCAATAAAGGGTGGGGTTGTCATTTGTCGCTTCGATTTGTGGTCGTAGATGATGATATCAGTATTCGAAAAATCGTGCAAAATATCATCGAACAATCAGAACTTGGTCACCTGGTTGGTGAATGTAATGACGGTTTGTCTGCCGAGAAAGTCATACTTGAAGTAAAACCTGATATTGTATTGGTTGATTTACTACTGCCAGGGCAGGATGGGGTCGAGTTAATTAAAAAATTACGTGATCACACGCAAGCTTCATTTATTATGATCTCGGAAAGCAGCAGTCAACAAATGATTACTCAGGCATATGAAAATGGAATTGAATTTTTTATTCATAAACCAATCAATGTCCTTGAGCTTGTTTCAGTGGTTAATAAAGTTCAGGAAAGTCGTAGATTGAAGCAGATTATCTCGATTATTTCTCAAACAACTGCTCAATACGCGGGTAGTGGTGCTGCTCCTGCAAATCCAAGCTTTGAGATGAATCGTAAGCCCAAAATATATAAAGCTTTTTCGGATATGGGGATCATTGGTGAGGCGGGGGCAAAAAATATTTATCAGATGGCTCATATTATTGATCAAATTGTTCATAGTCCGGGAAAATCCTATCAGCTGCATGAAGTTTATCAGCAGTTATCAGCCCAAATAAGTACAGATGTTAAAACCATTGAGCAGCGCGTTCGGCGGGCAATTACTAAGGCCATGCAAAATTTAGCCAATTTGGGTGTTGATGATTATTATAACGAAAAGTTTCAATTATATAGTACGGCATTATTTGATTTCAAAGAAGTTCGACAAGAAATGAATTTTATCCATGGGAAAAGTCAATATCATGGCAAAATAAATGTTAAAAAATTTATTGAAGGAATCTTGTTCTTAGCTGATGAGTAATGCCGAAAGCCGCTTCGTGGAGGAGCGGCTTTTTGTATTTTACAAGAAGTGATTTCATAATTCTGGGAAGAAATAATCTTGATTTTTGGGAATATTTAGACTTTTTGGCATCTGGTACAATGTATACAAAACAACTTTGAGTATTATTCTGTAGTTTTTTATATTTCAGCCGTTATATTTAGGCCTAGACAAATTATTGCCGATTGCTCCAAGGCAGGCGTTAATAATTAATAAAAAGGAGGTCTTTAAAAGATGGAAAAAGGTAAGGGTATGGGCATTTCAACCCAAATATTCATTGCACTAATTCTCGGTATTGTGTTTGGTTATGTTTTTCCTAACTACGGTGTAGCATTAAAGCCAGTTGGCGATATGTTTATCCGTATGATCAAAATGATTGTTGTACCATTAGTTTTTAGCTCCTTGATTATGGGTATCGCCGGAACGGGTGACTTTAAAAAGTTAGGCCGACTGGGAGCAAAATCAATTATTTGGTTTGAAATTGCTACAACATTAGCATTATTTGTTGGTTTGGCTGTAGTTAATATTCTTCAACCAGGTGTAGGTGTCAATGTTGTTGCCACTGATGCAAGCGCAGTAACCACTGCTGCAAAAAAATCAGTCGATATGATGCAAATGATTGTAAATATCATACCAACAAACGTTGTTGATGCTGCGTCACGTGGTGACATGCTGCAAATTATTCTGTTTTCAACTTTCTTTGGGGTTGCTGCTGCCGCTATGGGGCCTGTAGGCAAACCGGTTGTTGATCTTTCAAAAAGTGTTGCTGAAATCATGTTTAAAGTTACCTGGTATGTGATGAAGCTTGCTCCTATTGGGGTATTTGCATTGATCGCATTTACTGTGGGTAAATTTGGTCTTGGCATGCTGATTCCATTAGCTAAATTAATTGGATCACTGTATTTTGCGCTTATTCTATTCATAGCATTGCTATTAACAGGAGCGTCTATTGTCTTCCGTGTTAACTTCTTCCATCTGTTTAGAGCCATTAAAGAACCGGTTATGATTGCCTTCTCCACTGCTGCAAGTGAGGCTGCATTGCCAATTGCCATGGAGAAACTTGAGAAGTTTGGTGTTCCTAAGCATATTGTAACTTTCGTATTACCTACTGGTTATACGTTTAACTTAGACGGTTCCACTCTTTACAGCGCATTGGCGGTTGTCTTTATTGCCCAAGTATACGGTATTCCTTTTGATCTGTCTCAACAGCTCATTATGGTACTGACACTCATGTTATCCACTAAAGGGATTGCTGCAGTGCCTGGTGCTTCGCTGATTGTTATCGCTGGTACAGCGGCAGCATTCGGACTTCCTGTTGAAGGTATTGCTATCATCCTAGGCGTTGACCGTATTCTTGATATGGCACGTACAGCCTGTAACGTTGTCGGTAACTGTGTAGCAGCTGTTGTTGTTGCACGTTGGGAAAATGAACTTCCTGATTCTGTGTTGCAGCAAGCCTATTCACAGAACTACGAAGCATAAGCTATCAATTAAAAAACCTGGAGCTTCCAGGTTTTTTCTTTTTTCCAAAGTAAAAAGCAAGCATGAATATTCATGCTTGCTTTTTGTTATTCAGTGAAAGAATCGAGTACTTCATCTTCCTCAAGGACTTTGCAAATAAATGTTGTGGGGTGCTTGACAAGTTCAAGCTCTTTGCCCTGATTCAATCTACGTTTGTTACAATCTGCAATCAAGTGGACAACTGGTTTGAATGGCATACCCTCAGGCACGCTAATAACCACGCCAAACTCCCCGGTATTCAGTTGTACAGTGCAGCCTACGGGATATACCGCAATGTGATTAACAAAGCTTTTTAGAATCTCACCATCAAAGTGGGAGCCGGCGGAGGCCAGTAGAATCTCATAAGCTTGATGCGGAAGCATGGCTTTGCGGTATGGACGATCGGAAGTCAATGCATCATAAACATCCGCGATGGCAACAATACGAGCATATTCGTGAATTTCATGCTCGCGCAAGCCGCGAGGATAACCGTTGCCATCAAATTTTTCTTGATGCTGATAGGCAACATGCATGGGTACTACCGACATCTCAGTGCAGGATTTACGCAATAATTCAAAGCCTGCCTCGGAGTGACTGCGCATGATGGTCAATTCTTCATCAGATAATTTGCCCGGCTTGTTAAGGACATCCAGTGGTACTAATGTTTTACCAATATCGTGCAGTAAAGCACCTAATGCCAGCTCTTCCAGCCTGCTCTGGCTGTAACCCAGCGTAACGGCAATCATTGTAGATAAGGCACAGACATTTACTGAGTGGGCAAACGTATAATCGTCATATAAGCGAATGTCAGTTAAATGAATCATGGTATTACGATTTTGAACAATTTCGGACACGATCGTTTGAATGGTGGGCTGAATTGCCGCGACATCCAGTTTGTTCATGACCTGAATGTTTTGAAATAGTTTTTTTATGTTCTTTATGGTTTGAACCCGTGTTTGCTCACGTAAAATTTCCGGTATTTCGATATCAGGAAGGTTTTCGTTTTTTACATAGATGGATGCAATTTCAAGCTGGTTCAGCCGCCTGATATAAGCCGCTGTCAACGCAACTCCGGCACAAAGCATAAGCTGACCGTCGGCACTATAGACATTTTGTGCGACAATCATTCCTGGTTTAAGATTATAAGTTGAAATTCGTTGCATTACAGGTTCCTCTTCTGCTATTTACGATTGTTTACTTTAGGTACAATAATATTCGGCATATTCTAATGAAACCCTGCCAGACTGTTCATTGGGAGAATGCAAAAATTACATATTTTTTGCAAGATTGGTTGTAAGCATAATAAAAGGCAGGCTGACAATACTAAACATAAAATAAGTAGAGAGGTGACCATTGTGCGTCGAAATAAAAGGTATTTGTGGGTTTTCGTAGTCTTCATAATTGCCAGCATGGTCTTGTTGGCAGCAGGGTGCAGCAAAAGCCCAGCGCCCAAAATGCTGCCTGGTTCTCCGGACAATTCTGCTCCTGGTGGGGTGCCGATGCCGCCACGCCTAGTTGTTGGTTATTATGAAAATCCTTGGCCAGGTACGCCTGATCAATCCGGATCTTTTCCCAGTATGAAGACTTTTGCTAAAAGTATGTCGGCGGTAGGACCTTTTTGGTATAAGGCCACACAGGACGGCACGCTAGAAGCCAAGGACAGTCAGTTGGTTTATGATACAGCCAAGAGTCTAGGATTAAAGATGTATCCATTGATTACGAATAAGACAGGTTCTACGGATGCGGTGTTGGGTGATCCAGCGACCCGCACGAAAGTTACTGATAGTATTGTTAAACTGCTGCAAGAAAAAAACTATGACGGAATCAATATCGACTTTGAATTACTGCCTCCTAAGCATCGTGATAACTTGACGGCGTTTATGGCAGAGTTGTATCCAAAAGTCAAAGCCTTGAATAAAACCGTGATTATTTCGGTTTTTCCTCGAGTGGACGTGGCTGAAGACGTTTCTGGTGCCTATGATTATCCAAAGCTAGCGCCTAATACCGACTTTTTGCAGATTATGACTTATGATAATCATTGGGCTACCTCAAAGCCTGGCGCAATCGCTCCGGTTGATTGGTTCGAGAAAAATGTAAAATATGCCATTGAACAAAGCGGTGGTCCTCATAAGGTTATCATCGGCATCAGTGCATATGGTTATGACTGGCCCAAAGACGGCGAAGGAGAGACCATCACCTATGCTGCTGCAATTGTTAAAGCTGAGCAAAAAGGTGTAAAGGTACAGTATGATGACGCCGCTCAAGCTCCGCATTTTAAGTATGATGATCATGAGGTATGGTTCGAAAATGCTAAAAGTACTGCAGCCAAGCTAGATATTGTAGCAAAATATAACCCAGCCGGGATCGCTATTTGGCGAATTGGTCAAGAACAGCCAGAGGTGTGGGCGGAAATTGATAAGAAATTTCCTAAACAGCAATAATTAGTAAGAAAACCTGTCTTAAAGGCAGGTTTTTCTTACGATGCTGAGAATCTAATAGCTATAGAATCAGTACAGAGGAGGGAGTTCTATGGCAATTGTCGAGGTGACGGTTATTCCATTGGGTACGGGGACACCAAGTATTAGTCATTATGTGGCCCAGTGTCACAAAATTTTGGAGCAGGCTGATGATTTAAAACATCAACTTACGCCAATGTCTACGATTATTGAAGGAGATCTTGACCGGATACTAGAAATCTTAAAAAAACTGCATGAGGTACCGTTTGCCAATGGCGCTCAGCGAGTGTCTACGACAATTAGAATTGACGATCGCCGGGATAAAGAATTGACCATGCAGGGAAAAATAAAAGCCGTAACTGAGAAGTTATAGGCCGTTGGAGGTTATGGTATGGAAAAACAAATCCTTATTGTAGAAGGAATGAGCTGTGGTCACTGCAAAAATGCTGTTGAAACGGCAGTAAAAGCTTTAGCTGGTGTAGCAGGTGCATATGTCGATTTAGCTACTAAACAACTGACAGTGGAATTTGATGCTGCGGTGGTTAGTATTGCCCAGATAAAGGATGCTGTTGAAGAACAGGGGTATGATGTAGCTTAGTGGCTTGACGAAAAGTGTAATATCTTGTTATACTATAACAAGCTCCCAGCCTGGGGGCTTGTTTATTATGGTTTGTTTTAAGGATTTTAACATAAGCTCGTCCGCATGACAGGAGGCTTTATGCTCTTTACGGTCAGCTTTATCGACAATTATAAGAAAGGGGTGCACAGATGAGCCGTTTAGAAAAGCGTCTTACCGAGCAAAAGCAAACGCAGACACAGCGAGTATTAGTCATACTTGTTGCGTTATTTATATTTCTTGTTGCGACCGGCGCATCTTATTATTGGTTCAGCACCAATCTTTTTGATCGCACTAAGCGGACAAGCGGGCTCATGGCAGCCCAAAATAAAATGAATATTATGGTGTTAGGAGTCGACGAACGGGCTGATGATGTGGGACGTTCTGACACGTTGTTTGTTGTGACCGTTGATACCAATACGAAAGAAGTGGCCATGCTTTCAATCCCACGTGATACGCGGGTCAAGATTCCGGGACATGGTTATGACAAAATTAATCATGCCTATGCCGAAGGCGGCCACACATTATCACAAAAAGCTGTCGAAGGTCTCTTAGGCATTCCAATTGATCACTATATTCTGATTAATTTTAATTCGTTTCACAAGATCGTGGATGCCATTGGCGGGGTCGATATTGATGTTGAAAAACGAATGTATTATGAAGATCCTTATGACGGCAATGATGGCCTAGTCATTGATTTGAAGCCTGGGTTACAGCATATGGACGGCAATACGGCCATTCAGTATGTTCGCTATCGTGATGAGGAAGGCGATATTGGCCGGGTACAGAGGCAGCAGAAGTTCATTAAAGCCTTGATGAAAGAAGTTGCCAGCCCTTCAGTGATCACCAGAATACCAGCAATTATTCAGCAGGTCAGTGCAGCGGTTAAAACCGATATGTCTACAACCGAAATGCTGAGTATGGCTAAAATACTAAATGATGCCTATAAAAATGGGCTGAAGACCGACATGGTACCCGGTAAGCCGGCTTATATCAGCGATGTGAGTTATTGGCTGCCTGATGTAGTCGCTCTCAGGCAGCATTTGGCGCAAACACTTGGGGTAAAAATGGAAGACAAATATGTTGCTACAACCAAGCAGGAAGCAACCGAATATGAGACATCCATTCCTAAGGAAATGAAGGTCATCGAGACGCCTAAGGTTGTCAAACCTGAGGATAAAACCAAACAGCCTGAGAAAATGAAAGAGACCGATAAAACCGATGAAGATGAAAAGCAGGATGCCAAAAAACCTGCACCAAGCAAGATTAAGGTTGAAATATTAAATGCCAGCGGTTCAGATGAAGCAGGCAGAGATATGGCAGCTGTGCTTAAAAAACAAGGTCTTGAGGTCGTCAGTGTTTCCAATTTGACGATAGGGTATAAAAATACTGTGGTTGTTTCCAATACGACCAATAGTAGCGTGGTCAATAAACTGACAAACCTGCCTTTTTCTTATTCTCTGCAAGTAACAAAGGATGAAAGCAAGGGTGTTCAGGTTACGATACTGGTGGGTAAAGACTATTTAGGAAAAAAAGAATAAGTTATTTAAAGCTCCGGCTGGCGAAATCGTCAGCTGGAGCTTTTTTATGTCGTCTTCCGTCTGGAGCTTTATGATGCATTTTACTGGCAAGCGGATTATTTTTGTCAGATTTGTAATAATAGGAAAGATAGGAAAGGAGCAAGCTTGATGTGGGATATTGAGCAATTACGCCGAATCAAGGTGTTGGCTGCAATTGTTTTTGCAGTGATTGGACTGCTCATGCTCAGGCTGATCTGGATGCAATTGTTCCAGGGGCCTCAATATAAGAAAGTTGCGGAGGAAAACAGAATTCGTCAGGTTAGTTCTGTAGCGCCGCGAGGTATTGTTTATGATCGCAATAAGGCGGTCCTTGTCAGTAATCGCCCTGCTTTTGCAATTTCGATTATTCCCTCTGAATATAGCAATGCTCAGGATGCAACCATCATCTTAGCGAATATTTTAGGGGTGAGTACAGCTGAGATTGATGCATTGCTGAAAGCAGCAGAGGAGAATAACTCATACACTCCTATTCGGTTAAAACGGGATGCAGATGATGCAACAATTGCTAAAATTCAGGAGCGTAAAGGCTATTTGCCTGGGGTCATTATCGAAGCCATTCCAATGCGGCATTATATCTACAAAGATTTAGCGGCGCAGCTGCTAGGGTATATCGGCGTCATGAATGAGGAGGAATATCAAAAAGGCAAGAGCAAAGGGTATCACTCGGGTGATCTAATCGGCAAAGATGGTATTGAAAAGATATGGGAAGATGTTCTGCGGGGAGAGGAAGGCGGGCTGCAGGTTGAAGTCAACGCCATGGGGGAAGAAGTTAAGGTGGTTGGCGATAAACCGGCTATACCTGGTAAGGGCATTGTGCTCACACTTGATGCCAATCTTCAGAAAGCAGCAGAGGAAGTGCTTAATAAGCAAATCAACTTTGCCCGGAGTATTGGTCAGCCTGCTAAGGGCGGTGCGGTAGTAGTTTTAGATGTAAAAACCGGCGGCGTGCTGGCATTGGTCAGCAGCCCTGGTTTTGATCCCAATTTGTTTGCCGGCGGAATAAGCAGTAAAGATTGGAATAAACTCATCAATGATACGAATAATCCGTTAACGAATAAAAGCATTCAGAGTGCGTATCCTCCGGGTTCAGTGTTTAAAATTGTTACCGCTGCGGCAGCATTAAATATGGGCTACACCACTCCAACTGAAATTTTTGATGACAAAGGGGTTTATGTATTAAATGGCTGGAGTTTCTATGGCTGGGATACCAAGGGATTAGGAAAATTAGATATTGTGGGAGCGTTAGCCTGGTCGAGTGACCCTGCTTTTTACGAGTTAGGCCACAGAATGGGGGCCGACAATTTAGCCAGTTATGCCTTGACGTTTGGCTTTGGTCAGCCTTCTGGCATCAAACTTTTAGGTGAAGCGTCCGGGATAGTCCCTACTGAAGAATGGAAGGTTAAGAATTTTGGTGAGATGTGGTATCCGGGAGAAACGCTGATTGCGGCAATCGGCCAGGGGTATTATCTGGCTACACCCATTCAGCAAACCATGCTGCTCATGGCTGTAGCCAACGGAGGTGTGATGTACAGGCCATTTGTGGTTGACCGAGTGGTTACCGCTGATGGAAGCAAGGTACTTGAGCAATTTCAACCTGAGGTTGTACGAACCGTTTATCTTAGTCCCGAAATCTGGGATACTATCCGAAAAGGGCTGAGGGCTGTGACGGCTGAGGGTACAGGAGCGACTGTATTCAGGGGCTTTAGTGTGCCGGTGGCGGGGAAATCGGGCTCGGCTGAGACAGGCAAGGGAACAGTACATTCCTGGTTCTCTTGTTATGCTCCCGCTGATAAGCCGGAAATTGCAGTGACCGTGCTGGTTGAAGAAGGCGGTGAAGGATCGGTATCTGCGGCGCCAGTTGTTAGGAAGGTGCTTGAAGCTTATTTCGGAATTGTTTCGGAGGCTCCTGTTCCGACACCCCCGCCAGGGAAAACCGATTAAGACAATAATTTCATAAATAGCCGCGATAAAACACTATTTTTAAAAAGGGATATTACATCTAAGGGTCGAAATATGCTAAGATATGAAAGGATGTGGATTTAATGCCTTTCTATCCAGTTAATCTGCAAATTGCGGGAAAGCGTTGTGCTGTGATTGGCGGCGGCGCAGTAGCCGAACGCAAAGTGCATGCTTTACTAAAGGCCGAAGCGGTCGTAACAGTAATTAGTCCTCAAATGACGGTCGCCTTAAGCCGATTAGCGCAAATGCAGCACATCAATCATGTGGACAGGCCTTACCGGCAAGGAGATCTCGCCGGTTTTTTTCTCGTTATTTGTGCAACTGACAATATGTCGGTCAATAGAGCAGCTGCCCAGGAGGCTGACGGGCTGGATTTGTTATTCAATGTCGTGGATGATCCCGAATTAGGCAATTTTAGTGTGCCAGCTCAAGTTGCGCGCGGAGATTTGCTGCTGACTGTTTCTACAGCCGGCAAGAGTCCTGCGTTGGCTAAATTATTGCGTCAGGATTTAGCGGCTCGTTATGGCGATGAATATGGGCTTTATCTGGAGCTTGTTGCCAAGATACGGGCTGAATTAAAGACCGTTTTGGCGACTTCGAAAGACCGGGAACAGTTTTGGCGGGAAAGTATTGATGAAGAAGTAATAATCTTGCTGCGGCAAGGTAAGATAAATGAGGCGGAGGCTAAGATTAGGAATGCAGTTGGTAGTGTTGGGTCTTAATCATAAAACCGCTCCCGTTGAAGTACGGGAATGCTTTTCTTTCTCTGAGGAGCAAGTAAAAGCTGCTTTATGGCATGTGCGCGAATATGACGGCATCAATGAATGTGTCATATTGTCGACTTGCAACCGTACTGAGATGTATGCGGCAGTGGATGATGCTGAAGAAGCTTTGCCGATTATGCAGCAGTTTTTGGAGCAGATGGCGGCAAATCAGCAAGAAGTAGCAAGCTATTTGTTTTTTTATACAGATGTCGATTGTATCCGGCATTTGTTTCGAGTGTCCTCAAGTCTGGACTCGCTGGTAATTGGTGAGGGGCAGATTTTGAGCCAGGTCAAGAAAGCTTACTCTATAGCCAGAGATGTTGGAACGACAAGTACTGTACTCAATACCATGTTCCATCGGGCTATTGCAGTAGGTAAAAAGGTGCGCACTGAAACCCGAATTGCGTTCAGTGCTGTTTCGGTTAGCTATGCGGCAGTTGAACTGGCGAAGAGTGTATTCGGTGATCTGTCAAAGTCTAATGTACTGCTGCTAGGGGCTGGACAGATGGGCGAATTAACAGCGCGTCATTTAGTTGAAAACGGAGTCGAAACAGTGTTTGTTTCCAACCGTAAGTATGATCGGGCAGTTAGTTTGGCCGAAAAGTTTCATGGCGTTGCTGTGCCGTTTGAGAATTTTATGAAGGTTGCTGCAAAGGCCGATATTGTTATTACATCAACTGGTGCCCCGCACTATATTGTTAGAGCGTGGGATGTGGCTCACCTGATGCCAAAACGTAATGGGCAGCCCATTATCTTTATTGATATCGCAGTACCGCGCGATGTTGAGCCCGAAGTAGCGGCGATTAATGGGGCTAGCCTTTATAATATTGATGATCTGGAAGCTGTCGTTGAGTCCAATATGCGGCTGCGGGAACAGGAAGCCGAATTAGCCGAAGCCATTATTGATAGCGAACTGGCTGAATTGGTGGATAAATTCCGTTACCTTTCCTTTCGGCCGACGATGGCCTTGCTGGCTGATAAAGCTGAACGGGTGCGGCAGCGTGAATTAAAGCGGGCGTTAGCCAAACTGCCGGATATTACGCCGGAACAGCGCAAGGTCATGGAAAGCATGTCAAAAATGATTGTCAGAAAGCTGCTGCGTGATCCCATGGTGCGCATCAATGAAGCAGCCGGTACCGATCATGAGCAATTTTACATCGATGCGATTGGCAGACTATTTAAACTAGATGCGTTAGGAGAGGGCAGAAAAAGTGAAAGAAAAATTAGTTATCGGTACGCGCGGCAGTAAGTTAGCGTTATGGCAGGCTAATTATATTGCCGACTGTTTACGCTCCCGGTTTCCTGGCGTTGAGGTTAGCTTAAAACGAGTCATGACAACCGGGGATAAAATCTTGGATGTACCGCTGGCCAGAATTGGCGGCAAAGGGTTATTTACCAAAGAACTTGAAACCGAAATGTTAACCGGACAAATTGATTTGGCTGTTCACAGTTTAAAGGATATGCCTACAGAGTTGCCGCCAGGACTAACGCTGGCAGCAATCACAGAACGGGTTGATCCGGGTGATGCCTTCATTAGTCCGCAATATAAAACAGTGGATGCTTTACCGCAGGGTGCTAAGGTTGGTACATCCAGCCTGAGAAGAAAAGCCCAGCTGCTAAACTATCGGCCGGATTTAGTCATTAGTGATTTGCGCGGCAATCTTGATACCAGGCTGCAAAAGTTGGAAACTGAGCAGCTTGATGCCATAATCCTGGCAGTCGCTGGCCTGAAAAGACTGGGATGGCAAGACCGCATCACGCAGGTGCTGCCGCCGTCACTCTGTTTACCAGCGGTTGGTCAAGGGGCACTGGCTATTGAGACTCGCAGTGATGATGCTGAAGTCATAGCCATGTTAGCATTTCTCAACCATGACAGCACACGGGCAGCTGTAACGGCTGAACGGTCCTTTTTACGGGAAGTCGAGGGTGGCTGTCAAGTTCCTGTGGGTGTCTTTGGTCAAGCAAACAACAATTCCTTATTGCTGGAAGCTGTTATTTTATCAGTCGATGGTGTTCAGGTTATCCGGGACACCGTCAGCGGTACTTGGGCAGAGGCCGAGGATTTAGGGCGTGCTTTAGCACAAAAGATGCTGGCTGCCGGTGGCCGGGAAATCATGGCAGCTTTAGAGTGTATGTAAGAATCAATTAAGTCCGCATTGCGGGGTTCGTATACAGGAGGAGAAAGATATGCAAGGCATGGTGTATTTAGTCGGGGCTGGCCCTGGTGACTATAAGCTGATTAGTATCAAAGCGGTAGAATATATCCAAGAAGCAGATACCATTGTTTATGACAGACTGGCTGATGATCGTCTGCTGGCTTATGCCCGCCCGGATGTGGAACTGATCTATGTGGGTAAAGCCTCCAGTGCTCATACTATGCGGCAGGAGGATATCAATCAGCTGCTGGTTGATAAAGCCAAAGCCGGCAAGAAAGTTGTCCGGCTAAAAGGCGGCGATCCGTTTGTGTTTGGCCGTGGTGGTGAAGAGGCACTCAAGCTTGTTGAAAACAATTTGCCGTTTGAAATAGTGCCAGGAATTACGTCGGCTATTTCAGTACCGGCCTATGCGGGTATCCCGGTTACTCATCGCGGCGTAGCAACATCTTTTGCCGTGATTACCGGCCATGAAGATCCGACCAAGGGCGAGTCCAATATGAAATGGGATAAGCTGGCCACCGGCGTGGATACGCTGGTGTTCTTAATGGGGGTAGAAAATCTGCCCCATATCACCAGTCAATTGATTGAAAATGGCCGTCCGGCTTCAACGCCTGCAGCCGTCATTCGCTGGGGAACCAAGCCGGAACAGCAAGTGTTGGTAACCACAGTTGGACAGGCTGCCGAAGATGTTGCTAAACAGGGAATCAAGCCGCCAGCTATCTTTATTGTCGGCGATGTCGTCAACTTACGGGAAGAGTTAGCCTGGTTTGATCAAAGACCGCTGTTTGGCAAGACCGTGCTGGTAACCAGGGCACGGGAGCAGGCTAGTGCCTTAACGGACAAGCTCGAAGCGCTTGGTGCTCAGTGCATTGAAGCACCGGCCATCAAGATTGTGCCGCCTGACAGCTATGCTGCACTGGATCAGGCCATCCAGAAACTTAGTACCTATCAGTGGCTGATTCTGACTAGCGTCAATGGTGTTGATTACTTTTTCAACCGCCTGACTGAAGCTGGTGGTGATGCGCGGGCTTTAGCAGGCATCAGAGTCGCTGCAATCGGCATTCAAACCGCAGAGCGGTTAAAAAACTATGGCATTAGGGCGGATATTATCCCTGCTGAATTTAGGGCAGAAGGAATCATTGAGGCATTAACCGGCAAAATTGAGCCGGGAATGAAAGTGTTAATTCCCCGGGCCTTGGTTGCCCGTGATATATTACCCGAGAAACTGACTGAAATGGGTGCTGTTGTTGATGTTGTACCGGCTTACAAAACCGTGACTGCGGCAACAGACGGAAATAGACTGGCAGAAAAAATTGCCGCCGGTAAGATTGATCTGATTACGTTTACCAGCTCTTCGACTGTCACCAATCTGTTAAATATACTGGGACCTCAAGGTGCTGAGCTTGTCAGTAAAACAAAAACAGCCTGCATCGGCCCGATTACTGCCGGCACTTGCTTAGAAAATGGGATTAAGCCTGATGTTATTGCCGAAGAATTTACAATTGCTGGTCTAGTTGCGGCAATCAGGGAAATGTGAGGAGGGAAAGATCGATGACTGTTCCAGTGATTCGACCCAGACGACTGCGCGTGTCTGCCGGTGTCAGAAACTTAGTCAGAGAAACCACATTAGCAGCTGCTGATTTGGTTTATCCGCTCTTTGTTGTGCCAGGGACAAACATTAAGCACGAAATCGCGTCCTTGCCAGGAATTCATCATTTTTCACCCGATATGGCGGTGGCTGAAGCGCGTCAAGCTTATGAACTAGGCATACCGGCTGTACTGGTGTTTGGTCTGCCTGAATATAAAGATGCTGAGGGCTCCAGTGCCTGGGATGCGAATAGTCCAGTGCAAGCTGCTATGCGCGCAATTAAAGCCGCTCTGCCTGATATGGTGGTCATTAGTGATGTGTGTTTGTGCCAATATACCAGTCATGGGCATTGCGGAATGCTAAAGGGCGAAACTGTTGAAAACGATACTACCTTGGAACTGTTGGCAAAAGTTGCGGTCAGCCATGCGGCTGCCGGTGCTGATATGGTAGCTCCATCAGATATGATGGATGGGCGAGTCCAAGCCATACGGAAGGCTCTTGATCTGAATGGTTATCAGGATGTTTCGGTCATGTCTTATTCAGTCAAATATGCTTCTGCCTATTACGGCCCATTTCGGGATGCGGCTGACTCGGCACCGCAGTTTGGTGACCGCCGCTCTTACCAGATGGATCCGGCGAATGCCCGGGAGGCTTTGCGCGAATTAGAGCTTGATATCGCTGAAGGCGCGGATATTGTGATGGTAAAGCCAGCGTTGTCGTATCTAGATATTGTCCGGACGGTTAAGGATAATACCCAGTTGCCGGTAGCCGCTTATAATGTCAGTGGTGAGTATGCCATGGTCAAAGCTGCTGCTGCTCAAGGCTGGATTGAGGAAGAACGGATTGTACTGGAAACACTGCTTAGCATGAAGCGGGCCGGTGCGGATATTATTATTACCTATCATGCTTTGGATGCCGCACGGTGGCTTAAATAAAGCAAGTACTGGGAGGTTGGTATAGATGGCATTAAATCTTGAAAAATCAGCGCAGGCCTTTGGTGAGGCCAAGCAATTCATTCCCGGAGGAGTGAATAGTCCGGTGCGTTCTTTCCGCGGAGTTGGCGGGATACCACCGTTTATTGCTAAAGCGTCAGGCAGCAAAATTATTGATATTGATGGCAATGAATATATCGATTATGTTGGTTCCTGGGGGCCGATGATTTTAGGACATGCCCATCCGGAAGTGACCGCAGCACTGCAGCAAGCTTTGTATAATGGCACAAGCTATGGAGCGCCCACAGTGCTGGAAACAGAGCTGGCTAAGCTGATTAATGAATTGGTGCCGTCCATGGAACTGATACGGATGGTCAATTCCGGAACTGAAGCTACCATGAGTGTACTTCGGTTAGCCCGAGCCTATACCAAGCGTAATAAGATTATCAAATTTGCAGGCTGCTATCATGGACATCATGACAGCCTGCTGGTGAAGGCTGGATCTGGCGCGACGACATTGGGGGTGCCAGATAGTCCTGGCGTACCGGAGAGTATTGCTGGCAACACGATTACCGTTGCTTTTAACAACATTGAGGAATTGCAAAGTGTGTTTTCTGAACACGGACAGGATATTGCTGCAGTCATCATTGAGCCGGTAGCTGGCAATATGGGGCTTGTGCTGCCTAAGCAAGGTTATTTAGCGCAAGTGCGTAAGGTCACAGAGCAATATGGTGCTTTGCTCATCTTTGATGAGGTCATGTGCGGTTTCCGAGTCGCATTAGGCGGAGCGCAGGCAGTATATGGCGTTAGACCAGACTTGACTTGCTTCGGTAAGGTAATTGGCGGCGGATTGCCAGTGGGAGCTTATGGCGGACGGCGTGATATTATGGAACATATCGCACCGGCAGGCCCAGTCTATCAGGCAGGCACTTTGAGCGGCAATCCTCTGGCAATGACAGCAGGGATTACAACGCTAAAGTTGATTTCCGAAATACCGGAATCACCGAGAGACCCGGATTTTTTCAATAGACTTACGGCAAAGACCAAAAAACTTTGTATTGGGATTCAGCAAGAGGCGAACAAGTTTAACTTTAAACTGCAGTTTCATCAAGCTGGTTCCATGTTTGGTCTGTTCTTCACCGATAAGCCGGTATTTGATTATGAGAGTGCTAAGCAGTCTGATGTCGGCGCTTTCAACACTTACTTTCATGCGATGCTGGAGCAGGGGATTTATCTAGCTCCTTCCCAGTTCGAAGCTGCCTTCATGTCAGCTGCTCATACAGATGAAGATATCCAGGCCACCATTCAGGCCAGTGCTTATGCCTTTGGCAAGGTTGCCGAATATTATAAAGCCAAATAATAATCAAAAAAGCCTTCCGCTGGAAGGCTTTTTTGATTACAGTTAGGGAACCGCCATTGTTTGGTAAGACGCTAAAATGATTGGAGCAGTGTTGCGATAAATACCCAAATACCGCCAATTCCGCTGGTTAGGCCAGCGTACCAATAATACAGTACTTTATTGATCGAGGCTAGCGAAGAAAGCAATATGCCGACTTGCAGGAACATCAAGGCCTGGCTAAAATTGGCGTTCAGCTGCTGGGCTTGGTCACGCTCATGTTCCAATTGTTCTGCTTGATTGGCAATAGCCTGTTTTTCTTGTTGATAGCGGAGAATCTCTTTGTCATATTCGACTAAATTCTTTTCAGAAAACTTGCCCACTGAACCTTGCTCGAGAGCGTTCAATTCCAATACATCTCGCTGCAGTTGATAAGCAGTTTCCTTAATGCTTTTTGCCTGATAGTGAGCCCATTGATCAGAAGCCTGGCTTTGGGCCAATACCATCTTGTTGCCATAGGCGGCAGCTTTAAATGCAGCCAATGTTGCGCAAACTGCCAGAATAAGCGTTGTTGCCGCAATCAAAACTGAAATCTTTTTGTTCCATAGCTTATTAGGCTGATTCATGGTTTACCTCGAAGTAACGTAGTGGACTGATACTATCTAGTAGTAGTTTGAGCAGATTGGCAGGTTTTTAACAGCCTCATGGCTAATATATAATAATATAGCTGGTGTTTCACCGCACCATTCTTTTAAAAACGATGATGATCAGTATTTTGAGGCTGGGAGTGTAGAATGTTCATGCAAGAAAAAGATTTGAGAGATATCCAATATCTGAAAAATGTTCCGGTCTTCTGCAATTTACCAGAAGAACAATTACTGCAAATTCATAAAAATACCACTGAACGACACTATCGTAAAGGAACTGTTATTTTTATTGAAGGTGATCCTGGTAAAGGATTTCATTATGTTAAGACCGGTAAAGTAAAAATTCTTAAAATAGCGGATGACGGACGCGAGCATATCATTAAAATTATGGGGGATGGCGAAATATTTGCCGAAGTTTTGCTGTTTAATAATCGGCCTTATCCGGCGACGGCGATTGCGGTAGAAGATTCCTGTATTGGCCTGATTCAGAATCTTGATCTTGAAACATTGGTGCTAAATAATAATGAACTGGCACTGCAGCTCATTAAAGCATTGAGCCAGCGTTTGCTCTATGCGCAGCAGAAGATTAAGAATCTGGCATTGAACGACGTGATGGCCCGAACGGCGGAAATTTTACTGCGCTTGGCTAATGATCATGGTCAGCAGAAAAATGGCCGGATTGAGGTTAACCTGGATCTATCAAGACAGGACTTAGCCAGTTTGGTGGGCACTACGCGGGAAACGGTTACTCGAATGCTTAGTGCCCTTAAGAAAGATCAAATTATTGATTTTAATGGCCAAAAAGTTAGCATCTTGGATGAGGCTGCTTTGAAAAGGTTTATCTCTTAATAGCAATAAGGAAAAATCCCGGACGCATGCGTCCGGGATTTTTTGAGGGGAGGGAGTTTTAATATTTAGCCAAGGATAGCTTTTAGATCTTCATCCGCTGTAGTGATGGGCTGTAAACCAAAGGTCTCATTAAGAACCTTGAATACTCCAGGTGACACGAATGCAGGTGCAGATGGGCCTAAACGGATATTTTTAATACCCAGGTGCAGCAGTGTCAACAGAATGGCTACCGCTTTTTGCTCATACCAGGATAGAATAAGATTCAGTGGCAGATCATTTACGCCGCATTCAAATACTTTAGCAAGCGCCAAAGCAACTTGAACGCCAGAGTAGGCATTGTTACATTGACCTAGGTCGATCAGGCGAGGGATGCCGTCAATATCACCAAGATCCAAGTGATTGAAGCGATATTTACCACAAGCAACGGTGAGAATGATGCAATCTTTAGGCAGTTTCTCAGCCAGTTCGGTGTAGTAATTACGGCCAGGTTTTGCACCATCACAGCCGCCAATCAGGAAGAAGCGCTTGATTTTGCCTGCTTTTACGGCATCCACGATTTTGTCGGCAATGCCCAAGATCGCATTGTGATGGAACCCAGTTGTTAAGGTATAGTCGCCTTCTTTGTCAGCCAGTAATGGTAAAGCTTTTGCTTTAGCAATAACAGCAGAGAAATCGCGGTCGGCAATATGTTGTGAACCTTCCAAGCCAGTTACAGTGCGGGTGAAGATTCGATCGCCATAGGTATTTTTATCAGTTAACGGCATTACACAGTTGGTTGTTACAACAATAGCGCCAGGGAATTCTTCGAATTCTTTGCGTTGATTTTGCCAAGCTGTTCCGTAGTTACCAACTAAGTGTGGATATTTTTTTAGATTAGGGTAAGCGTGAGCTGGCAGCATTTCACCATGTGTATAAACATTAATACCAGTTCCCTCAGTTTGTTGAAGCAAGGCTTCAAGATCAAGGAAATCATGACCGGTAATCAAAATTCCATAGCCTTTTTTAGTACCGGTAAAGACTTTAGCTGGACCTGGTTGTCCGAAACGGGAAATATGCGCATTATCTAAAAGCTCCATGACTCTCAGATTCATTTCACCGCATTTTAAAGCCATCTCGATATGGCGTTGTAGATTAAAGTTCACATTGGTTAGTGTAAAGAACAAGGCATCATGCATAAAGGCATCAACTTGCTCGTCGCGTTCTCCCAGTTCACGTGCGTGATGGGCATAGGCTGCGATCCCTTTTAAACCGAAAATTAATGTATCTTGTAAGCTGGCAATATCTTCGTTTTTACCGCAGACCCCTACTTTAGTACAGCCAGTGCCGCCGGCAGTTTGTTCACATTGGTAGCAAAACATGCTCATTATTTTTCCTCCTTGTTTAATCTAGTGGATATATTTTTAATTATAGGGAAATAAATCCGCCAGCGCTGTGATGTGTGTCACACCACAAATAAAATATTAAAATAAAAAGGCCATTCCGAGTGGAATGGCCTCAGCGTCTTATAGAAGATACTTAATGCAGTACATTTTCAGGTGAATCAAGTTCCTTTAATTCTACGACATTGCTATAAGTAAGTGGTAATAAGCTGGCAACATCAAAATAAGCATCCGCATAATTAGAGCCTGTAACTAAACTACCGGTATCTTTACCGTCAAGAAAAACTTTATAGGTGGGCATTTGCAATAACTCCTTTTAAGATTATTGGGTAAGAAGCTGCTATGAGTTTCTATTTAATAAGCTACCCAGAATGGCAAGGAGTTATTTACTTTTTTATGGGCAAGTTGAGAGTTACTTTGTAATCAGAATATCCAAAGAATCACCATTTTTAACGACGGCTGTGTATTCAGCAGGGCGATTATTGAGTAAGATTTCAACCTTACTGGCTGTTGGTATTTCACGGGGGTTGAATTCGGCAGCCAATAATACATCACTAATCATTGGGCTGGGTTGATCGTGGCACGAAAAAGTAATGCTGCTGTTGTTGGGGGCGATAGCGCTTGGTGCTGCATGCTGGCCATTCAAGGTGATTGAATACCGCCGCATAGGCACAGCACAGGTCTTGTTATTAACCAGGACAGTGACATGATCGGCTTCCTGATTTTCAAGACCAAGAACCTCGGCCAGAGTCGGGGCTGGGCAGTCTTTGACTTCAATGAGATCATTCGCAGCGATGGCTGTGGTGGTTGCCGCGACTTGGTCATTGACAGTAACTATGGGGCTAATGCTATAACTCCGTTCTGAACCATTGATGGTAAAGGTATAGTTAACAGGAGTTGACTTAACACCGGCAGACTGCAAAATTTCAAGCAAAGTGGCAGTATGGCTGCAAGTAATCTGATCGCGGTCAGCTAGCTTCACATCCCTGATTACAGGCTTGTCGTTGACTAAAATCTGGGGTTTTATCTCATGAGCGGTACCGTTGATGGTGACCGAAAAAGGCGGGGGTAATTTGATAACATCGGCGAGAGTAACCGTTGGATTTTCGCCATTGGCTCCACGTTTTACCATCAGGGTATCCCCTTCGGACAGTGGAACGCTAAAAGTCGCACTCTGGCCATTAAGCTCAATAACGCCGGATTTGCCCATAGTACCGGCAATAAATTTGGTTTTGCCATTGATCTTTAATGTGATACCCAAGCCTGGCTTTCCGTGCAGACTGCGGATATCGATGCCTGCTGCCAGCAGTGCATCGGCTACGGTAAGATGCCCTAGATTAAATAAATGCAAAGGCTGATCATTCAGCCTGACATTCACAAAATTGAGTGTACGGCTGGCCGCTAATTTAAGTATGCCGAGCGGCGTGACTGAGTCAGGGGTGCGCAGGGAGTCTGGGATTTCCTCCAGGCCTTCGGTTATATCCGGTGTCCGGATAGCTACCCGCGATGCGGGAATATCGAGCGCTTGCGCAATGGCTTCCGGCAGCATGGGCGTCAATGAGCCGCCGCCTACCAATAATACCGCTTGCGGAGTGGTCTGATTTAGGGTCAGGATTTGGCTGGCAATAGACTGAGCCAGCTCAGCGACATTAGAGCCAATCGCAGTAATAATCTCTTTGGTAGCAACCTTGTGGCTGCACCCAAGTACATCGCCAAAACCCACTTTTTTTTGCTTGCTGTTGCCAAGCTGACGTTTGACATTTTCAGCAACATTAAAATCTAATAAATATTTTTGCGAAATGGCTTCGGTGATTTCATCACCTGCGCAAGGCACCATCCCATAGCCAACAACTGAACCGTCACGGGTAACGGCTACGTCGGAAGTACCGGCTCCCACATCAACCAGCACTAGATTGAGATGGCGCATGGTAGGCGGGATGAGGACATTAATGGCCGCAATCGGCTCCAGGGTTAAGGCTGCCATTTCGAGATCGGCCTTATGTAACGCCGATTGAATGGAATCAATAACCTGGCGTGGTAAAAACGTAGCAATGACTTCAATACAAGCTTGTTTGCCTTTTTGCCCAATTAATGTTTTCATCAAAGTTCCATCAAGAGAGAATTTTACGATGCTGTAGCCAACACAGTAATATTGAGTCGGATCAGCCACTGCATTTGAGGTTGCCAATTGATGCTGCGCAGTCTGAATGGCTGCAAGTTCTAATGCCCGCTCATCTTCAGCAGTCAGTAATCCGCAAACTTCAATTTCAGCGGCAGATTTTATTGTACAGAGCGCACGTCCGGCAGCCGCAACGGCAACTTTCTGTAATTTACCAGTCGTCTGTTCCAATGTAGTTTTAATTTTTGCTAAAACACTGGCAACTTCCGGTACATCATGGATTTGTCCGTCAAGCATGGCGCGAGTATGATGTTCTTGGCGTTCTGCTGCGAGCAAGCGAATGGTATTGCCATTTTGCTCACCTACAAGACCTACTACACTACGAGTACCAATATCTAACGCAAACAATAATTTCTTTTCCATGGGCACTCCTTTTATTGTCTTAAAGTCGGACTTTTCTTATCTGAAAAATATCTGAAACGATTCTTAATTGTTTTAAACAGAAGTGATTATTGCAAGTCTTAAATAGTGTTTATTTCGCCATTTTCTGCTAATTTCCTTTATGCCGCTCTCTTTGAGCGAAGTTTATTCCGAAAAGGACTTGCCAAACGTATTCAGTCAAGTTTGACAGGAAAAAGGCATAAGATTAACTAAACTTGCACAAGGTAACGGCAATAGTAATTAATTGGCGATGATTGCCTAATTAAAGGAATATTTTTACGCTGAGGTATTTATCTCAACTATACTTGGGCTGGTTGAATATGGTAAACTGAAGAAAAAGTGGAATGGAGGCATGCTATGGCTGATATTCATGTTGTTATTGACAGTACGGCAAACATAGCGGCCGAGACTTTGGCTCAATATCCCAATTTGCACGTGGTGTCTCTAAAAGTCATTCTAGGCAAGCAAGAGTGGCTCGAAACAAAGTTGCCGCCAGAAGAGATGTTTCGGCTTGTTGCCCGAGAAGGCGGGCATCCGACGACTTCTCAACCGGCAATAGGTGATTTCCTAACTGTGTTTGAACCTTTAGTGAAAGCCAATAAAGAGATTATTGTCATTACTTTAGCTGGAGCATTAAGTGGTACAGCCCAGGGGGCGCGGCTTGCAGCCCGAATGATTGGCAAATCTAACATCCAAATTATTGATTCGGGGACAACTGCGAGTGGTATTGTCCATTTGGCTGAGGCGGCACTGCAACTGGTGAAAGCCGGGCAGCGTATGGAGCAGATTGTTCAGCATCTCCAGGCTATGATTCAGGCAACCCATACCATGTTTGTACCAGGTAACCTTGACTATTTGCATAAGGGCGGGCGCATTGGCGGGGCGGCAGCGCTTTTTGGCACTATTTTGCAAATTAAGCCGGTGTTATATTTGGTAGATGGGAAAGTGACGGTGCTGGATAAAGTGCGAACCAGACCAAAGGCAATTACCAGGATGCTGGATGAACTTAGGCGGTATCCTAAGCTGGCTCGGGTCGGAATTGTTCACCATGATTCCGTCATAGAAGCCGAAGCATTAAGTTGCCAAATCCGGGAATTATATACTTATACCAGTATTTCAATAACAACCATCGGTGCGGTATTGTGTGCGCATCTGGGGCCGGGGATTATCGGCTTAGTTTTTCAGGAAGAACTATGATCAGGGGTGAAGTTATGGCTGGCAGCAAGGAATTAATTACAGGCGGCGATTTACGGCGCATGATAGCCGGGGCGTATAATAAATTTCTGCTCGAGCATGAGAACATTAATAAGCTCAATGTATTTCCTGTTCCAGATGGTGATACTGGCACCAATATGCTGTTAACCTTAGGCGCGGTAGCTCGGGCAGTCGCTGAAGCACCCGAACGGGGAATCGGCAGTCTAAGCAAACGGGCAGCCGATAGTGCAATCATGGGAGCACGGGGAAACTCGGGCGTCATTTTAGCCCAAATTTTTCGCGGCATTGCCAGAGGGCTGTCAGGCAAAGATCAAGCCGATTCTGCTGAGGTCGGTAAGGCCTTTCAATATGGGGTGCTCTATGCATACCGGGCTGTAGCAAAACCAGTGGAAGGTACGATTTTAACGGTCGCTAAAGGCATTGCGAAAGGCACCAGACGCGCAGTGCGTGAAGAGTTGCCTTTTTACGATATATTAGATCAAGCCATTGCGGCAGGTGAAATTGAACTTGAACGGACACCGGATTTATTACCGACATTAAAAGCAGCTGGTGTGGTTGATGCTGGCGGCAAGGGTCTGACCGTATTCTTAAGAGGCTGCCTGGAAGGACTGGGTGGTGAGTATTCCGGACCTGAGTCAGATGTTGACCGAACCCTTCATTCCGTAGTTCCTGTTGAAGAGTTTGAAATTGCCAGACCCTATTGTACCGAGTTTATTCTCAAGAATTATCATATCAGTCTAGCTGAAGCTCAGCGAAGATTGGCAACCATGGGTGAGTCACTGGTGATGGCTGAAGGCACGGATATCTTAAAGGTACATATTCACACCGATCATCCTGGCGAAGTGTTAGAATCGGCGATAACCTGGGGAACCTTGCATAATATCAAGATTGATAATATGGCGGATCAGCATCTCAATCACTTTGAGTCAGATCTCAGAGGCAAGTCCCGGGTAGCCGTCATTAGTGTGGCAGCAGGTGAAGGGATTGCCGATATCATGCGTCAGCTTGGGGCGGAAATTATTATTGCCGGCGGCCAAAGTATGAATCCGGCAGTGGAAGACTTTATTACTGCTATTCATAGTGGTGCTGCTGACCGATATATTATTTTGCCGAATAACAGCAATATTGTATTGGCGGCAGCGCAAGTTAAAAAACTGGTTGGTGATCGGGTCGAAGTCGTTCCTGCTGTCAATATTCCACAAGGATTAGCCGCCTTGGTTGCCTTCTCGCCCGATAAAAGCATCGAAGAGAATGTAGCTGCTATGCAGAGCCGGCTATCAGCCGTTCATGCTGCAAGTATTACGATTGCAGTTCGAGATTGTATGGTTGGGGATTTGAGTGTGACCGCAGGCTCTTATATTGGGGTCATCAATAATGAAGTGACTGTATTTGCCGAAACGCTTGAAACAACACTCACCAGTTTACTGCAAGCCATGCTGGAGCCAGGCCATGAGATTGTTACATTCTACTATGGTGCGGATTTATCCCATGACCAGGCCAATCGTCTTGTTACCAATCTGGGAAGTTGGCTAGCCGACAGGACGATTGAACTGTATCATGGCGGACAGCCCCATTATCATTTTATTGTCAGCATTGAGTAGAGGATGAAATGATCAGGTGGAGTTTAGACTCCACCTGAATTTGTTTCATGCAATAAAGCGTTTATAATGTTAAAATATATAAATCAGAATTAAATCAGAATTAAATCAGATCAGTTCCGAGGTGCGCGTATGTTGAAATCATTAACAATCAATGAATTTTTTGAAAAGATGGCTAAGGAGCCACCGCCGGGAGGCGGCAGTGCAGCTGCATTGTCCGGCTTAATGGGGGTCAGTTTACTGGAAATGGCTGCTGAAATATCGCTTAAACATGCCAATCCGTGCACCCCTGGCGACGCCCTGATTGCAGCTCAAGCAAAACTTAATCGGTTACACCAGGAACTCCTTGGATTAATTGATCATGATGCGCGGGTATTGGCTAAGGTTTTGCCTATTCTGTCGCAGCCTTGTGCTAATGAGAATATCAGTCAAATGAATGTGGCTGTGCAACAAGCCATTGAAGTGCCGCTGGCAATCGCCAGCTGTGCATTAAGCGGAATGGAAATGAGCAAGATTTTACTAGATGGAGCAGTCGAACATGTGATTGGCGATTTAATGCTGGGGGCTTTATCTTGTCATAATGCGCTAACCGGGGCGCTGCTTATGGCAGCTTTAAATTTGCCATTACTCAGAGATGCTGGCATGTATGAACAGTTTAGTCAACAGGTTCTAACCTATAGGACAACTGCGCAAAAGTTAATGGCGGATCTTCAAGCCACAGTCTATGCGAAGCCTGCTTATCAAGTGTTACGAGTCTAGAGCGGCGGTAAAAGAAAAACAGCTTGTGTTTCCATAGGGAAACGCAAGCTGTTTTTGTGATCAATTTTAGCTGCCAAGCATGAAGCAGCAAAGTCTAACCATTGATGATTTTTCCACCATTGACATGCAAGATCTGGCCTGTCATATACGAAGCATCGTCACTGGCTAAGAACACATAACATGGTGCTACTTCGGCTGGCTGACCGGCACGCTGCATGGGCGTGTTTTTTCCAAATTCAGCGACATGCTGCTCGTTGAAGGAAGCCGGGATCAGCGGTGTCCAGATTGGTCCTGGCGCGACTCCGTTCACGCGGATACCTTGAGAGACTAATGATTGGGATAAAGACCGCGTGAAGGTTACGATGGCACCCTTCGTGGCAGCATAGTCGATGAGAAAGTCATGCCCCTCATAGGCTGTCACTGAGGTTGTATTGATGATTGCGCTGCCGGATTTTAGATGCGGCAGTGCAGCCTTTGTTAAATAAAAGTAAGCAAAGATATTGGTGCGAAACGTTTTTTCCAGTTGCTCGGCTGTTATGTCCAACAGGCTGTTAGCCGTATACTGAACGGCAGCGTTGTTAACTAACAGATCAATTCGACCGAACTCTTTAATCGTTTTAGCCACAATTTCCTTACAGAAGTTTTCTGACCCGACATCGCCGGACAAGGTAAGACACCGTTGACCGCTTTGTTCAATCTGTTGCTTGGTTTCAGCAGCGTCTTCATGCTCATCGTAATAGGCAATCACAATATCGGCGCCTTCCCGGGCGAAGGCTAGTGCAACAGCCCGGCCAATGCCGCTATCACCCCCGGTTATGATCGCAAGTTTATTTGTCAGCTTGCTGCTGGCATGATAATCGGGTTTGATGGAGAGTGGCCGTGGATTCATCAAGCTTTCCACACCAGGCTGCTTTGCTTGCTGCTGGGGTGGGAAGCCCGCTCCCTGGGTTAGCAAAATGCTTTCTTGGCTCATGGGTGTACTCCTTTTATTGAAGGTTATGGAGCTTAATATACCCAGACAGAGCATGTTTCAAGCACGATAGATCGGCAATTTCCATGCCAAAATAACAAAAAAGTCTTGGCTTAGTGTTTTTGGGTAACACTATAGGCCAGGAGGTGAATGGTGTGGACCAATCTAAATACAGCGAATCCTTGGAAGATACTTTAGTCAGATTCGTTGTTCCCACCAGAGACGATCAGGGACTTCGCATTGATAATCTAGAACAAAATGGTGATGTGGTTACCCGGAACCAGGGCATTAAGTGGGTCTTAGGGTCTTCCCATGAGCATAAATAAAAGGGCGGCTGAGCCGCCCTTTTATTTATCGATTAGGAAAATGCTTCTTATGCTTTTGGCAGTTGTTTTAAGCTAAGGGCGATTCGGTTGCGATCAGGATCAACCCCAATAACCATGACATCGAGAACATCACCAACTGAAACAACATCAAGCGGATGTTTGAAATGGCGGGTACTGAGTTCGGAGCGATGAATCAGCCCATTGGTTTTTATACCGATATCCACAAATACGCCAAAATCAGTTACATTGTGGACAGTGCCTTTTACGACAGTACCTGGCTGAATATCACTCAGCTTGACAATGTTCTTTCTGGTAAGCGGGGCTGGCAAATCTTCACGCGGATCACGGCCAGGCTTGGCCAAAGCGGAAAGAATGTCACGCACTGTTGGCAACCCAGCATTGAGCTCTTGGGCTAATTTCTCAGCCGGAGCCGATTGAGCTTGTTCTTGAATCAATTTGAGGGTATCTTTATTGGCCAAGTCAGCAGGGGTGAAGCCCAGCTTTTCCAAAATTGCCTCAGCTAAACCATAAGATTCGGGATGAACTGGAGTATTATCAAGCGGGTTGATGCCTGTCTGCAGGCGTAGGAAGCCGGCACACTGGGTAAATGCGGACTGACCCAGGCGCGGGACTTTTAATAATTGGGCGCGATTTTTAAAAGAGCCATTGGCATCACGAAAAGCTACAATGTTTTTAGCTACGGTGGCGTTGATGCCAGACACATGTTTGAGCAGTTCAATAGAGGCTGTATTTAACTCAACACCAACATGATTTACGGCCGATTCTACGACTGAATCCAGCGTGGCAGTCAGGCCTTTCTGATTGACATCATGCTGGTATTGCCCGACGCCGATTGATTTTGGGTCAATTTTTACAAGCTCGGCCAACGGATCTTGAATGCGGCGGGCAATCGAAACGGCGCCCCGTAAGGAAACATCTAAATCAGGCAATTCATCTTTGGCTAGCTTAGAAGCCGAATAGACCGACGCACCAGCTTCGTTGACAATAATATAATGAACTGCAAGCTGATGAGCTTGAATCAGTTTGGCGACAAACTCTTCAGTTTCGTAAGACGCGGTTCCATTGCCAATCGAAATTAAAGTGACGCCATATTGCTCAATGGCACTCAGCAAAGCCTCGGCAGCGCGCTGCTGCTGGGCATCGCTCATGGTCATATAGAGCGTATTGGTTGCCAGTACCGTTCCTGTGGGGTCAACGACCGCCATTTTGCAGCCAGTACGATAGCCTGGATCCAAGCCAATAACGGTATGACCGGCTAATGGCGGCTGCAGGAGCAGTTGACGCAGATTGAGGCCAAATACACGAATGGCCTGAGTTTCAGCGTTTTCAGAAAGTAATGAACGGATTTCCCGTTCTAAAGCCGGAAACAAAAGCCTTTTGTAGCCGTCGGTAATGGCGTCAGTCAGACAGGTTTGGAAAATAGAGGGCTGTGTAATGATTTGTTTAGCAATCAGGGCAATATTGCTGTCATGCTTGGCTTCAAGCTTGACTTTTAAGACGTCTTTTTTCTCACCCCTGTTGACAGCCAGGATGCGATGAGAAGGCATGCGGTTTACTGGCTCATGATATTCTTTGTAAGTCAGGAATTCCTTGCCGGCTGCTTCATCAACAGCCAGTTCGGTACTGATTTCAGCCGTTTGCCAAAGTTGTTTTCGAATCATCGCGCGGATATCGGCTTGTTCACAGACTGTTTCAGCAATAATATCCAGTGCTCCAGCCAGAGCAAGTTCAGCAGAACTAATTTCTTTTTCAGCATTGATATAAGCTTCGGCAATAGTCAAAGGGTCACCTGAGGTGATTTCCTGGGCGGCAATGACATCGGCTAATGGTTGCAGGCCTCTTTCGCGGGCTATTTGAGCACGGGTACGTTTCTTCGGTCTAAATGGCAGATAGAGATCTTCCAGTGCTTGTAGTTTTGTGGTAGAATTTATCGCTTGCGCCAGTTCCGGTGTCAATTTATTTTGTTCTTCAATACTGGCTAAAATATCTTCCTGGCGTTTTACAAAGTTACGTAAATATTGTAAGCGTTCATCAATGGTACGAATGTGTTCTTCGTTTAATTCTTCGGTCACTTCTTTGCGGTAACGGGCGATAAAAGGAATGGTATTGCCATCATCCAAGAGTTGAATGGTAGCTTCAACTTGTTTTACTTTCGTGCCTATTTCACGGGCAATAGTAGCAGGTATTTCATGAATTAACATTAACTCACCAACTTTTATATTTTTCAAGTTATTATTATAACACAAATTGGAATTTTTTTTACCTCAAAAGCAACACAAAACCGTGCTGGTGTTCGATTGCTAAGGCTGATTCAAAGGAGTTTATCCGTGTTTCAGCGAAGGTTCTATGTTGTGAAGCGGAGGTTTATCCATGTTGTCGATAAAAAGATATATGCAAGGCCAAATTTTACAATTAGCTTGGCCAGTTGTACTGGAAATGTTTTGGGTTATGGTAGTAAATCTTTGTCTGACTGTTATGGTGGGCAGCTTTGGGGCCATAGCGCTGGCAGCAGTCGGATTGGCAACACTGGTGCAGTTCTCAACAGCCATGATTTTTGCTGCAACTGGTACTGGTTCGTCAGCCATTATCGCCCGGGAGTGGGGGGCAGGCAATTACCGTGAGGTAAGGGCGGTAGCTGGGCAGGCGTTATTGATCGGAACGATCATTGGAATCATCGTTGCCGTGGCCGGATTTTTTGCTGCACCGCAGCTTTTCTTATTAACCGGGGCAGATCAGGCTGTAGCTAAGTTGGCTGGACAATTGCTGCAAATCAATTTTTTGTCAATTCCCTTGTTAATGTTATTAGCCATTGGGAATGCAGTGCTGCGGGGAATGGGGCAGACCCGAACAGCCTTTTATATTAGCGCTATAAGCAATACCATTACCTTGATCGTCAGTTATTCACTCATTTTCGGGGTGTTTTCACCAGGTATCGGTGCTTATGGTGCTGCGTGGGGAACCAGTCTGGGACAAATGGTGGGCGGGATTCTGGCCATCATCGTACTTAAACGTCATGCAAAACTTGGACTCAGCTGGGATTCGGTCAGTAAGGTGCGTACTGACGTCATTCGCAGAATCCTGAATATTAGTATTCCGGCTGCGCTGGAGCAATTATCGATGCAAGGCGGGCGAATTGTTTTTACGCTGCTGCTGGCACAAGTTGGCGCGGCTCAGTTTGCGGCTCATCAAATAGCCATGCAGATTGAATCCATTTCGTTTTTGCCTGGTTTTGGTTTCTCGGTTGCCGCAATGACCTTAATGGGGCAAAATCTGGGTAAACGACTTCCTCATCGAGCCATTCGCTATGTGTGGCTGACCACTCACATGACGTTTACCGGGATGGCAGTGATGGGAGCGGTGTTTTTTTTGTTCGCCGAACCCTTAACCAAGTTTTTTATTACCGACCCAGCCGTTATTTATTGGGGAACGCTTTGTGTCAAGATTGCTGCTCTGGAGCAGGTTACGATTGCGTTAACCTATGTGCTTAGCGGTGCTTTACGCGGAGCTGGCGATACAAAATGGCCTATGGTTGTGACCACAACCGGAGTGTGGCTGGTCAGGATACCGCTTATTTATCTGTTTATCTGTGTTTGGCATTATGATATTACAGCAGCCTGGTTTATTACCGCCAGTGATTTTTTTGTGCGAAGCAGCTTGGTCTGGTGGCGGTTTGCTTCAAACAAATGGCAGTCAGCAGCCAATAAGCTCACTTGTTGAGCTTATTTTTTATTTCGGCGTGCTTCACTGTAGTTAGCGCTTTGTTACAACTAAATAGCTGGCAATCAAAATTAACCCGCCTCCAATGGCTGTAAACAGGGTAGGGATTTCAGCGAAGAATAAGTAAGCAAAGCATAAAGAGCTTACAGGGTCGATGTAGGATAATACACTGGCGTGTTGAATTTTTACTGTTTTTAAGCCGCTAAAATAAATCCCTAAGGCCAGTGCCGAGTGAAGCAGACCCATGGTCAGCATGGCCGTTAGCGAAGTCATGGTAAGTACAGGAGGCTCTAACCATACAAAGGGTAGAAAAATGAGTGATGCTACTCCCATTTGCACCAAAACCAGACTATTGGTATCCACTTCACCCATGGCTTTGACCATAACAACCAGAGAAGAATAAAATAATGCTCCGGTTAAGCCAAATAAGATGCCGAGGAAGTCATTACTAGTCAGTGAAAATTCGTAACTGGAGAGCATAAAAAAAATGCCTAGGCCAGCTAATGCTAAGGCAAACAAAGCACGGCGTTCTAAATGCTCTTTTAAAAAGAAGTTCGCCCAGATAATTGCAAATAAAGGTGATAAATAATAGGTGAGTACAGCGTTGCCAATGGTGGTGGTTTGGATGGCTTTGAAAAAGAACAGCCAGTTTAATGATAAAGCAACGCCGCTTAACAGTGCCAGCTTGAGCCGGCCTTTTATCTGAATTGGCTGCTGCTTCAGCAATAAATACAGGCCAATAGCAAGAGCCCCGGTCGCTACTCGGAAAAAGACAATGACAGGTGCGCTTTGGTCGGCTATTCGGACAAAAACTCCGACACTGCCCCAAATTAGCATGGACAAAATCACTTTAAGATAACCGGAAGATAACATAAAATCGCCTCAATATAAAATGTTTTCACTAAAGTTCGGTGACTGGCTGGATTTATCCTGCGAGGCTTTTTTGACGCGGCAGTGTAATTAGCGAAAAATTAAAGAATAGCCGGGTGGCTATTCTTTAATGAGCTCAATAATGGTGGTTGCGGGTTTATGAAGCAAGTTAATGTCAACAGATCCCGCTTCAGTCATCGTTCTGACCAAGGGGCGCAGGGGATAGTGGGCATGATTTTTTATGACATGGCCGGTTTGTCCAGTGCTTAAGCGAACGACACTGCCAACCGGATACAGCGCAATGCTATGAAAAAATGCCCGCAATATATTTAAATCAAAGGTGGTATTCCCTTTACCCATCATAGCTTCAACAACATCCTGACGCGTTAAGTCAGTCAATAATGTTTGCTGCAAGGCAATATCATAATAATTGGCCACACTGACAATTCGCGCCAGCGGGTGAATGGCTTTTCCGGTCAAGCCAGCGGGGAAGCCTGTTCCATCGAAGTTTTCGTGGTGTTCAGCGGCAATTCGGCAGACGCCATAACTTTGCCCGGCCTTGGCCAGCAAGTCATGCCCGCTCATGGGATGGGCTGTTGGCCGAGTCGCTGCAAAAATTACAGAATTAACTGATTTGCCAATATCGTGCAGTAAGGCACCGACGGTGAGCTCGCGAAGCAGCGGCCGAGGGAGCTTCAGGTAGATGCCGGTAACCAAAGAGAGCAAGCATACATTGACGGCATGGCTGACTTGATCGGTATTCAATTGGCGAATGTGCAGGTTGATCAGATTCTCGCCATGGCTTTCAATCTCGGTAATGGCATTCTCGGCAGCGGCGGAAATTTCCCGCAAATACAGGGTACGCAAGTTAGCGGTCAGTACACTATTGACTTTCATGCTGTATAATGCTTGAAAATAAACGGTTAATTCAGAGCGCAATGCCGGTGATATCGCATCAACCTTTAACGACTCTGCGGTACAATCTTCGATCCAAAGGGTTCGCACACCTAATTGTTTGAGGCGGCTGATGTATGATTCAGTTAAAGCAATGCCTTTTTCAAGTAAAAGATTATCATAATCATCATATAGATCCTGAGCTAAAATCATGCCCGGAACAGCATTTGCAATACGCATTGAATCACCCCCCAAAGCTGTTTCACTCAGATGCAAAAAAAGATAATAATTTAGTTGTTAAATATATTATAATGTCTATATATGGAAAGAAGAAGTCCCAATTGAGCTTGGGACTTATAGCCTAAATCCTTTGAAGACAGGATAAGACTATTATGAATGTCGAGGTAGTGGTATGGATAAATCGTTATTATTGGAAATGATCGAACGGATGAGCGTTGCTGCTACTTTAGCGTTCATTTTTTCGCAAACAAAGATATTCCGGCGGATTATTTTTCGGCAGGTTTTATTTAAAGAACGAATTCATTTGGCTGCGATCTTTGGGCTGATCGGCATCTTGGGTACTTATGCTGGAATTCCCATTCAGGATGCTTTGGCAAACTCGCGGGTTATCGGTGTTATGGCGGCCGGCTTAATCGGAGGACGCATGATGGGGGTCTCGGCTGGGCTTATTGCCGGCGGGCACCGTTATTTCCTTGGTGGGTTTACAGCCTTTTCTTGTGCATTGGCCAATGTTTGTGAAGGATTGCTGGCTGGTGAAATACACCGCCGTTATCCGGCCAAGCCTATTCCCTGGTGGGTGGCGCTGGTGAGTGGTATTATTGGTGAAAGCATGCAGATGCTGATTATTTTGCTTACAGCCCGGCCTTTTCCAATGGCGTTAGAGCTTGTCAATCATATTGCCATTCCTATGATTGTAGTAAACTCGATCGGGATTGCTGTATTTATGGTAATCATTAAAAGCGCGATTGATGTGCAGCAAAGAGCAGGTGCCGAACAATCGCAAAAGGCATTAGACATTGCGAGCAAAACGCTGCCATACCTGCGGCGGGGGCTTGACAGTGAATCGGCCAAGGCGACTGCTGATATCATCTTTGCTGCCGGTGGTTATGGGGCAGTGGCTATTACAGATGAGGCCCATGTGTTAGCCTTTGTTGGTGCTGAGTCTAATCATCATATTGGCTGTAATAATGATTTAACCAAAGCGACGCAAAATGTATTGTCCAATGGGCAAATCTACATTGCGCAAAACGCTTTTGAAATTGGCTGCGCCTGTCCGAACTGCACGTTAGCCAGTGCCATCATTGTCCCCTTGAAACGGGCAGAGGTGGTTATTGGCACCTTGAAATTGTATTATACACGGCCTAATGCAATCGGTCATGCCGATATTACCTTTGCTTCAGGGGTTGCCCATTTATTTTCTACTCAGTTAGAGCTTACCGAGATTGATCGCCAGGCCAAATTGGCAGCCAGCGCTGAATTGAAGGCGCTGCAGGCGCAAATTAATCCGCATTTTTTATTTAATACCCTCAATACAATTACTTCACTGATTCGGACTAAGCCTGATTTAGCCAGAGAATTGCTATTAAAGTTAGGGTCTATGTTTCGGTTTACGTTACACAAGACAGGCCGGAATATTACCTTAGAAGAGGAATTGACTCAGGTGCGCTCTTATCTGGCTATCGAAAAAGCCCGACATGGCGATAAGTTGAATGTCATTGAAGAAATTCAGCCTGGAGTGCAAAAATACTTAATTCCTTCACTAACCATTCAGCCCATTGCCGAAAATGCCGTTAAGCACGGGCTGCAGCCGAAAGAAGCAGGGGGAACGATCATTGTCAGAGCTTTTGAGATGCCCCACTATATTGAAATCGATATTATTGATGATGGTGTTGGAATGGATGTAATTCGGCATAACCCCCTGCAGCTGCCGCGCTGCTGTGGGGAACGCATTGGGTTGACCAATGTCCATGAGCGCTTACGCGGACAATTTGGTGCCAGTTTCGGCCTTGAGTTAGATAGTCGGCCTGGGCATGGCACTAGGATTCAAATGAGGCTGCCAAAGCTGCTAAATGAGGAGAGGGTTGCCAGTGCTTAAAGCATTAGTGGTGGATGATGAAGCTCCAGCCAGAGATGAGCTGAAATATTTATTGTCGTTAGAAGATGGGCTTGAGGTGGTTGCTGAAGCGGATGGCGGGGGAACTGCGATCAGTCTGGCGGCTCAGCTAAAGCCGAATGTTGTATTTATCGATGTTGAAATGCACGGTATGAATGGGCTGGAAACTGCTGCTGTCATTAGAAAAGTTGCTCCTCAGGCATTAATCGTTTTTGCTACCGCTTATGATGAATATGCACTGAAGGCTTTTGAAGTTGGTGCTGTTGATTACTTGTTAAAACCGTTTGAACAAGAGCGCATCCATACAACCATTGAGAGATTGAAGAATTATTGTCCTGACGAATGGCAGGCAGCAGCCAATCGGGTGGATGAAGCCTTGGGCTATAACAAGATTCAGGTCAAAAAATTACCTGTCGAAAAGAATGGTAAAATTGTCATGATTTATTATGATGCTATTATTTATGTTCATGCACAGGCTGGGAACGTTTTAGTTGTGACCAACTGCGGCAATTATAACTATTGCGGTACTTTAACCGAGCTGCAGGAGCGGCTTGAGGGAACCAATATGCTGCGGGTTCATAAAAGCTATATTGTTAATATGGATAAGGTGAAAGAGGTTATTCCCTGGTTTAAAGGAACCTATTGGCTAAAAGTGGAGGATTGTTCGGATGCGGAGATTCCGGTTAGCAAAAGCCAGATTAAAACGTTAAAGGATATTTTGGGGTTGCGATAGTTAAGGCTTCAAGACAGCGAAACTGCTGTCTTTTTTTATTTTGCCTGCCAGTTGGTTTTTATATAAATTTGACTGAAAAGTCATTTCCATTTATCCCCTGCTTCTTTCCGATTGTCATTGAATTTATTCCATTGACTAGGTTTCGCTTTTCCCAAAAGGGATAGTTGAGGTATGGTATAGACGGAATAGATTTTTAGAACATTCAGAAATAAAAAAGGAGGATTCAATGATGAATGGCATTTATCTTGTCATTATCGCCGCACTTTGGCTAACCTTGGCGTATCGTATTTATGGTTCTTTCATAGCCGCTAAAGTGCTTGCACTGGATGCCAATAAGGTTCCGCCAGCAGTACGCCTTGACGACGGGCGGGACTATGTACCAACCAACAAGTGGGTTACTTTCGGCCATCACTTTGCCGCTATCGCAGGTGCAGGCCCATTGGTAGGGCCGGTAATCGCTGCTCAATTCGGTTACTTGCCAGGAACGCTGTGGTTACTGATTGGGGCCGTGTTTGCAGGTGCTGTCCATGATATGGTCATCTTGTTCGCGTCAATCCGTCATGATGGTTTATCAGTAGCGCAGATTGCGAAAAAAGAAGTGAGTACGGTATCAGGTTTTTGTGCTTCCATTGCCGTATTATTCTTGCTGGTTATCACTCTTGCCGGGATGGCAGTGGTAGTCGCTAATGCATTGTACAACAGTCCATGGGGTACATTTACGGTTGCAGCTACCATACCAATTGCTGTTTTTATTGGTATTTATCTGCGCTGGCTGCGCCCTGGCAAAATCCAGGAAGCTTCGATCATCGGTGTAATCTTGGTGCTTGCTGCCGTCTTTGTTGGTCCATGGATTCAAAACTCACCATTAGCTCCATATTTTACTTTCAATATTAAGCAATTATCTATTATGTTAGCTGTCTATGGTTTCTGTGCGGCTGCTCTGCCGGTATGGCTGCTGTTAGCTCCACGCGACTATCTCAGCACTTATATGAAAATCGGTACAATTGCAGCGCTTACCATCGGTATTATCTTGGTAAGACCTGACATTCATATGCCAGCATTCAGTCAATTCATTCATGGCGGCGGACCTGTCATTGGTGGTCCGGTTTGGCCGTTTGTATTTATTACAATTGCCTGTGGTGCTTTATCCGGTTTCCACTCTCTCATTAGCACCGGTACAACGCCAAAAATGATTATGAATGAAAGAGAAATTCTACCGATTGGCTATGGCGCCATGCTGGTAGAAAGCTTTGTTGCTTTAATGGCGTTGATTGCGGCCACAAGCTTGCAGCCAGCTGACTATTTTGCGATCAACTCTACCCCAGCAGCATTTGCCAAACTGGGAATGGTTGTTGATGAATTGCCTTACCTATCACAAATGGTTGGTGAGAACATTGCAGGACGTCCAGGCGGTGCTGTTTCTCTGGCTGTTGGTATGGCTCATATTTTTTCAAAAATACCGGGCATGGAAGCCCTCATGTCCTTCTGGTACCATTTCTGCATTATGTTTGAAGCTTTGTTTATTCTTACCCTGATTGACGCTGGCACTCGCGTAGGCCGCTACTTATTACAAGAAATGGGTGGAACAATTTATAAACCACTCAAGAACACTCACTGGTGGCCTGGCATTATCTTTACCAGCGCATTGATCTGCTTTGCCTGGGGTTACTTAGTATTGCAAGGCAACATCTCCACCATTTGGCCGCTGTTCGGGGTTTCCAACCAACTCCTGGGTACGATGACCCTGGCCATTGGTACCACCATGCTGTTTAGAATGGGTAAAGGCCGTTATGCTTGGGTCACTATTTTGCCAATGACCTTCCTGGCGACAGTTACCTTTACTGCCGATTACATGAACATCTTCAATTCCTATCTGCCGGCCAAGAACTATCTGCTGGCTGGAGTGAGCGGTATCATGTTCGTTCTGGTTACGGTGGTACTGATAGATTCCATTCGCCGCTGGATTCACTTGGCCAAGACTGTTCCACCCAATTATAGCGAAGCTCCGAAAAACGAAACCATTGCCAATTAAATAATGATTTATAAAAAAAAACCGTCTGAGCTTGCTCAGACGGTTTTTTTTTATAAATCATTATTTTCTAGACATAGAAAGATAGCCGATGATACAAACTAATTTCGTTAAACTGAAAGGAGGGATTTTAATGTTGACACAAAAAGAATTGCTGCATTTAGAAGATTTTCTCGGTGGCGAGCAAAGCTGCGTTAAAACAATGAATCACTTGGCCAGCACCGTCCAAGATAATCAATGCAAACAATTATTCCAACAGTTTGCTCAAAAGAGTCAGCAACATTTTCAAACTGTAAGCAAGTATCTGAACAACGGTCAAAAATTACAATAGTGAGGTGAATACGATGGCACAAATGGGACAACAGCAAGGCCAGGGACAACAACAGCAAGGTGGTCAACAAAATCAACAGCAGCAAGGTCAAATGAGCGGTCAAGGCGTACAGTTTTCTGACCAGGATGTACTGCAGTTGGCATTGAATGAAACCAAGATGATGGCTTCATCACTGAACACTTATATTCTTGAGGCGTCTGACGATCAATTACGCCGTGACTATATGACTGTACTTGGTGATGTTTACAGTCAGCAAAAACAAATCTTTGATGTCATGCAACAAAAAGGTTATTACAATGTACAAAGTGCATCGCCGCAATCCATCAGCCAAGTTAAGAATAAATTTAATGGCAGTCAGCAAAGCGGTGGCCAAGGCAGCCAAAGCAGTCAAGGAAATCAACAAATGCAATAGTAAAAAACTCGTGAGACTGACTATGTCTCACGAGTTTTTCCTTAATATGAAATCAGTATTTTTATTGTCTTAATAAAAATTTAGTATATAAATAAATTTTTTCTGAAAATGGTTGACATCTTATTTTATAAGTCTTGACATTCATTCTCAAATTAAGTAAAATTAAAACGAAACTATTTAGTAATAATTATTTTCTATAACTTATATCTCGGAATTAATCTTAAGTTTAACTTAGACTTTGCGAATTTTGAGAGTATTAAAATGTAAAGTGGGTGTTAGTCATGGAAGAACAAAATGTAACAGCGTTGCTTAGAGACAAAGGCTTTAAAGTGACTCCTCAGCGTCTGGCTATCTATAGTGTGTTATCCGCAACCAAAGCTCATCCTAGTGCAGAGATGATTTTCAATGAACTTCAGCCGCATTATCCAACAATGAGCTTAGCAACAGTTTATAAAACCATTGAGATTCTTAAAGAGATTGGCTTAGTGCAGATTCTAAATGTAGGTGAAGATAGTTTCCGCTATGATGCCGTCACTCAGAATCATCCCCATATTCGCTGCATGAGCTGCGGGCGGGTTGATGATCTTGAGAATATTGACTCCAACGATTTTATTGACGATGTCTCCAGTAAAACAACGTATCGTTTGACTGGTCAACAATTTTATTTCTATGGCGTTTGTCCAGCTTGTCAAGCTTCTGAAAAAAGTCACTAATTTTATACTAGGTCATGTATGGGCTGTACAGCTTGAGCTGTACAGCTTTTTTTATTGTGAATAGTAGTGGAGGGAATAGCAGCTAAAGGATTGGTCTTACAAATCTAGAATTATCATAGTGTATAACCATTTGGTCTACATAAGGAGGAATCACCATGTTGTTAAATCAATATATTGACCATACAATTCTCAAACCTGATGCAACGATTGAACTGATAAAAAATCTCTGTGCAGAAGCCAGGCAATATCAGTTTGCCTCAGTCTGCGTAAATCCATGCTATGTTGATCTGGCTGCCCATCTTTTGGCCGGATCAGGCGTGAAAGTGGCAACTGTAATTGGTTTTCCTTTGGGGGCAACACTCTCTACAGTGAAAGCTTTTGAAGCCCGGGAAGCTGTTTTGCGCAAAGCTGATGAATTGGATATGGTGATGAACATTGGCGCTGCAAAGCTTGGCTTATGGGAAGCCGTAACTGATGATATTCGGCAAGTCGTAGAAGCTGCAGGCGATAGTAAGGTCAAAGTGATTATCGAAACAGGTTTGTTAACGGATGATGAAAAAAGATTGGCTTGTCAGGCCGTGCTGACAGGCGGTGCTGCTTATGTCAAAACATCGACAGGATTCGGCCCGGGTGGTGCCACTATTGCTGATATCCAATTGTTTAAAGCAGTTGTTGGCAATCAATTAGGGATTAAGGCATCCGGTGGAATCCGTACACGTGAGCAAGCTGAGGCTATGATTGAGGCTGGAGCTACCAGGCTGGGAACGAGTGCGGGTGTAACCATAGTCTCCTGTAGTTAGTTTACATAAAATACCGATAGGCTTACCCCTCTCAGGTGTGTTATAATAAGAATCCAATAAATATTAACTTTGAAAAGGTTCAGATGCCGCGTGCAGATGGGCCTTTTATTCTCTTAGAGAGGAGATGTGCCGTTATGAAACTTATCAATCAAAACGATGTGACTATGGTCACAGGAGTGGTCGTGCTAATCGCTGTCGTATTATTATTTGTACTAGTACCGGCACGGCCTCAGATGTGGCTGTATCCGCTGGTTCGGCAAGGGGCGCAAGCTAAACTTAGCTATGAGACCCGTAATATGAGCGAATATGAAACACAGCATTTCATTATTAAATATACGCCTGGCGATGCCGGCAGCTTGGATATGATTGCGCAAGCAGCCGAACAGGCTTATCGTCCGGTTACCAGTGAATTGGGTTATGAACCTAAAGCAAAAACCGTTATTGTGGTTTATCCCGATAAAAATGAATTGCGCAAAGCATTTGGCTGGTCTAATAATGAAAGTGCTATGGGTGTATACTGGGGTGGCGTCATTCAGCTGCTTTCTCCCCAAGCTTGGATGAAAGACGGGGATACGGTCAGCGAATTTATTCAAACAGGGCCAATGGTTCATGAATTTACTCATTTGGTATTTGACCACATTACCAATGGTAATTATCCACGCTGGTTTACTGAAGGATTGGCACAATATGTTGAATATAAGGTTAACCATTATGAATGGGTTGTTCCGAGCAATACCTTCCATCAGCAGTTGTATACTATGGAACAATTAAGCGGCGACTTTGATAACCTTGATAATCAGTCCTTGGCCTATCGCCAATCGCTGGCTGCTATTCGCTATATTGCTGAAGTGCATGGTGAGAGTAAACTCAAACAGGTGATTAGTGCTTTGAAAACTGGGCAAAGTCTTGAAAAAGCCATTAGTCAATCTCTTGATATGGACTATGCAGACTTTGATTCAGCATGGCGTACTTGGGCGGTCGACAACATGAAAAACTATCCTGAAAATTAAAAGAGATATCCGGTTCTAATGAGCCGAATATCTCTTTTTGCTTAAAGGGGGAGATCCTTTAGCGGGTATTTTTTGAGCCAACTGTATTATAAATTTTTTCCAGAGTATCAATGATTTGGTCATTTTGCTGAATTAATTTTTCTTGATTGCGAACGCCAGTCTTCATTACTTCTTTGCTTTCTTCCATTTCATTTAGCAAAGACTTAACAATCTTGTCAATATTCGGCATGAAGAACCTCCTTAAGCTTAGCGGTTTCATAATGCTGCGACTGCGGTGTTTTTTCTTATGCTGCAGCGAGGCAGTCGCTACTGGTTTTTTACTTTGTTTGGGTGCTTTGTGGCGTTTAGGCACAACAAAACCCTCCTTAACACTTTGCTGTTTTGATATATCTTATGACAGAGTTTAATCAGGGGTTACCATAAGTTAACGGCCTTCAACTTGTATTATTTTGTTGTATCATGCTAAAATTAAGGATAATTGCTATTGAATCGAAGGGAGTTTCTTATGAGTATTTTCCATGCCTGTGATATTCGCGGTATTGCCGGTGCCGAATTGAGTGATCAAATGGCTGAAAAAATTGCCCTGGCAGTGGGTACCAAACTAAGTGGCAAACAGGTTGTTGTTGGCGGCGATATTCGTTTATCTACTCCAAGGCTGCAGCAGATTATGGTAGATGGTCTGGTGCGCTCAGGCTGTGAGGTCATTAATATCGGTACGGTAGCGACACCAGTATTCTATTTCGCCCAAAAGATGACAGAGGCGTATGGTGGTGTGATGGTGACAGCCTCCCACAATCCAGCTGCCTATAATGGCTTTAAACTGGTTCTGGGACCACAACCAGTGACTGAGGCTGATATTGCCGAAATTGCCAGCTTAACCGAATCTGGAGCGATGATTTCGGCTTGCGGCAGCGAGATTAAGCTGCCGATTATTGAGGACTATCTGAATTATACAGCCGGGAAGGCCAAATCCGGCTCTTTTAAAATCGTCTTAGATGCCGGTAATGGTGCAACATCGCATATTGCCCCAGAGCTTTATCGCCGGCTGGGCTTTGAAGTCATTGAACTCTTTTGCCAAGCTGACGGAACTTTCCCTAACCGTCCACCCAATCCGGCTGTGCCAGAAAATCTTACTGCACTAAGCCAGAAAGTCCGCGAGACAGGTGCTATGCTGGGAATTGCATTTGATGGCGATGGCGACCGCGTGGGCTTTGTTGATGAAACAGGACGGGCGGTCGATAATGATGACATTCTGGTATTGTTAGCCCGTAATTATTTGGAACAGCAGCCAGGTCCTATCATCTATGATGCCAAATGCTCTATGGTGGTGCCGGAGCAAATTGCTGCAGCTGGCGGCCGGCCGGTCATGGCGCGGGCAGGTCATACTTTTAGTAAATCGGCTTTTATTCGGGAGAAGGCACTTTTCGCTGGTGAAATTAGCGGCCATTTCTTTTTCTCCGAACTGGGTTATGATGACGGGATGTTTGCCGGTCAAAAGATTTGTGAATATGTGGCCAAACATGGACCGCTTTCAGGCTTGATTGATGCCATACCAAACTACCTGTTGACGCCTGAGGTACGGGTAAAATATTCAGGTTCAGACAAGGAAGCGATTTTAGCCCAAGTGGCTGCTGCCTTAAGTCACTACCAGCCTAATCTGATTGATGGTGTGCGGGTAGAATTCGCAGACGGCTGGGCCATGATTCGCGCTTCGGTTACTGAACCGCTGTTCACGTTACGATTTGAAGCAAAATCCGCCGAACGGCTGAGGGAGATTGCCAATCTGCTGCTGACATCTTTGCCGGAACCCATAAAAGACAGTGTCCTGGCAGCAATGCCTAAAATATAGAAGATGCCTTGGTTTTGCAATGCAGAATCAAGGCATCTTCTATATTTTAGGATGATTTTCAGCAAATGCTGGCAACGGCTCTACTAAGACTTACAAAGAGGATTTAAGCACAGTAAAGTCGAATTACATAGAGTCATTTATCAACAAAAGGAGTACGTTTCTGATGCAAGTTCATGTTCTGGCAAGCGGGAGTACCGGCAATGCCACTTTTATCGAAATGGGACAAACCAAGCTGCTGGTTGATGCCGGGATAAGCGCCAGGCGCATCAAGGCTAGCTTAGCTGCATTAGGTACAGCCATAGAGGAGTTGGATGGCATTCTGATTACTCACGAACATCGTGATCATATCAACGGATTGCCAACTTTGACTAAAAAATATAAAACACCAGTGTATGCTAGAGCAGCGACGTTTTCGTCCATGTATTGCCGGGAAATACTGCCGGATTGCTGCTGCAATGTGATTGGCGATAGCTTGGACATTGGGGCGGTAAAAGTTGAACCATTTAGCATTTCACATGATGCTGCAGATCCAGTCGGCTTCAGTCTTTATCACCAAGAAAATAAATGTAGTGTAGCTACTGATCTGGGCTTTGTTACCGACAGCGTCAAAAAGGCCATTGCGTATTCAGACGTTTTAGTATTTGAAGCCAATCATGATGTAGATTTATTGAAAAACGGCTCATATCCTTGGCATTTGAAACGCCGGATTATGAGTAACCGGGGCCATTTATCCAATACAGATGCTGCCTGGACCATTGCTCGGATGCACAAACAGCAGCACACGAAAGTTTTTTTGGCGCATTTAAGTCAGGAGAATAATCGCCCTGAAATTGCCGAAACTACTGTACGTAATATTCTCAGCGAACAGGGGTGCGAGCTGGACGTGGAGCTTGATATTAGGCTGACTTATCCGGATCGAACGGCAAGCTTTGCCGATGATCCATTATGGCTGGATAAGTAAGTCAACGATCAATCTACGCATGATCTGCCAAGCTGCATCATATGATTACTGCTGCATGAGGAATCGTACTTAGACAACTCTCAAGGAGTTGCCGCAGTAATTTTCTAAGGAGGAAGATACTATGCGAGCTGTATATAAAAAAGTAGCTCCCTATGTGATAGTTTTAGTCATTGGAACCATATTGGGCGGCGGAATTGTTGCCGGATATTCTGGTAAACAGCTGGCCAAGCCAGAGCCGCAGCATGCCTCGTTCATTCCGAACTTGCAGCAGCCTGCCCAGAATGGAACAGTCTCAGAGGCCCGCAACACACCGGTGGCTAGAGCTGCTCAAGCAGTCGGACCGGCTGTGGTGGGGATTACGAATAAGGCCTATGCGCGTGATTATTTTAACCGCAAAGTACTGATTGAACAGGGAACCGGTTCAGGGGTTATTATTGACGCCAATGGGTATATTGCCACCAACTATCATGTTGTTGAAAACGCACAGGAAATTGTGGTTTCCTTATCAGATGGTCGAACCATACCAGGACAAGTTCTTGGTTCAGATCCGGCGACTGATCTTGCGGTAGTAAAGGTTGAGGCTACTGGCTTGCCGGCAGCAACCCTTGGGGATTCGGACGGTCTTATCGTCGGTGAACCGGCTATCGCAATTGGCAATCCGCTAGGCCTTGAATTTAAAGGCAGCGTTACTGCCGGGGTAATCAGTGCCTTAAACCGTTCCATCGAAATTGGTGAACGTAAATTTAAACTGATCCAAACCGACGCGGCTATCAATCCTGGTAATTCAGGTGGAGCTTTAGTGAACGCCGATGGCGTTGTTATTGGTATTAATAGTGCTAAAATTTCTGTTGCTGGCGTAGAAGGTATCGGCTTCTCTATTCCGATCAATACGGCTAGACCCATTATTCAATCCATTGTAGAAAAGGGCCGGGTGGTGCGAGCTTACCTTGGGGTAGGCATACTGGATAAAGCCAGTGCCGCTAAGTATGGCTATGACTTGAATATTGATCACGGCGTCTATGTGGCTCAGTCATCACAAGACGGTCCAGCCTATAAAGCCGGTATTCGCGAAGGCGATATTATCTTCAAGATTGCCGGTATTGAAACCAATAGTGTAGCCGATCTGCGTTCAGCTGTTGACTCTCAGCCGATAGGCAGCAAGGCCGAAGTCGTTATTGGGCGTAATGGTAAAAATCAAACAGTAACCGTGCTGCTGGAAGAGATGCCGACAAAATAATGAAGATAACAATTGTTGCCGTAGGAAAAATCAAAGAAAAGTATTTAACCGCAGGGATTGCTGAATTTACCAAGCGGCTGACTCCCTTTTGCCGCCTCAATATCATCGAGATTGATGAAGAAAAGATGCCTGACAATCCTTCTGAAGCCGAAAAAGCAAAAGCGCTCGCCAAAGAAGGCGAGCGCATGCTTAAGCAAATTCCCAATGACAGTTACCTCATCGTCCTCGATGTATTCGGTAAAGCGGCCTCATCAGAAGAACTGGCCGCCAAAATGAGCACTTTAGCCCTTAATGGGCAAAGCAACCTTACCTTCGCCATCGGCGGCGCCTTTGGCCTATCGCCGGACATTAGAAGTGCAGCTAAAGAAAGACTGTCATTCTCAAAGATGACCTTTACGCATCAAATGATCAGACTGCTCTTGGTAGAGCAGATTTACCGGGCGTATAAGATTAATCGTGGTGAACCGTATCACTGGTAATGGTGAAAAAATAGCCACACCCCTTGCAAAATACAGGTGGTGTAGCTATTTTTATGTCAAATCTTTATTCAAAAGTTGTACTCTTCTATATTAAGAAGGATTTTTTGACAATGATTTGTAATTTCTATAAAGAGCATATTTTTAAATACTTTGGGGGGCAAATACATGAAACAAATTACTGTTGGTGACATGGCGCCTGATTTTGTTTTAAAAGATAATCGTGGACAGGAAATCCGCCTATCAGACTACAAGGGGAAAAAAGTGCTTTTATCATGGCATCCGCTAGCATGGACCAAGGTTTGTGCCGAGCAAATGAAAACATTGGAGGATAATCTGGAGAAGTTTACTCAAGATAATGTGGTTCCGCTTGGACTTAGCATAGATTCCTATCCCAGCAAAAATGCCTGGGCAAAAGAACTAGGCATTGCTGAAGTAAAATTGCTAGCTGATTTCTGGCCGCATGGGCAAACTGCTCTTAACTATGGCATATTACGTGATGTAGAAGGTTTTTCAGAGAGGGCCAATATGCTTATTGATGAAAACGGCAAAGTGCTCTGGGTGAAAGTGTATCCGGTTTCTGAGCTACCTGATATAAACGAGGTTTTTGATCAAATTAAAAATCTCGAATGAGGTCATTTACAAAATGAACTATTGGGGCTAAATACGACGCAAATAGAAATGCAGTTTGAACAAACTAGAGACAGGGGCAATAAGCAAATGTCTCGTGCTTTTATAACAAAGAAGGGCATCTGGTAGAGCAAACTTTTACGGTGAATGAAGGATAAACAATATAAAGAGGCATCTAGCCTTTAAGCTAGATGCCTCTTTGGATTTTATAAAAAATGGAGTTATATACAATCCACGGAATATCGAATAGGCACTTCTTAATAATGGGAAATAAATTAGGTGTAAAGAGGAGAGAGATCATGAAAACTATTACTAGGAATTCTTGTTGAAGAAATTGTAAATTTAGCATTTTAACGTAAGAGCATTTTTTTATTTTTGCCAAATTGGAAGGTTTCTATAATGACAAAACAATATATATTTATTGATTATCAATAAATAATGTACTAAAATCATGTTATTGTTCTTTGGGGAGGGAAGTAAGCTTAAAGGTGCTTTTTAAGACTACAGGTCACAATCCAGCAGCTCCAATATCACTAAATCTAATGGGAGTTTGGACAACAAGTATCAGTGTAGCCAACCAGAAAGTGGTAATGATTAAATATAGATTTAAATAGTGAGGTGCTTTTTATGAAACAAGTTACGACAGTCCTTTTGAAGCTAGCTGTTGCTTTTATAGGAATCCCAGTTCTTGTATTGTGCATATTTCTGATTCCTAAAATGGCAGTTGTAGTAGCTGATTTTCTAGAGGTTGATTTTATTAAATATATTATTTACGCCATTGCATATGGAGCAGCGATACCTTTTTACTTTGCTCTGGTTCAAGCTTTTAAACTTTTAAGCTATATTGACAAAAATAAAGCTTTCTCAGATCTTTCAGTAGATGCCTTGAAGAAAATCAAATATTGCGCCATTACAATATGTATCTTCCATGTATTTGGCTTGCCGATATTCTATCTTATAGCAAAAAAAGTTGACCCTCCAGGTCTCTTATTCATCGGTATGGTTGTGCCTTTTGCTTCGTGGGTTATTGCTGTTTTTGCTGCTGTCCTTCAACGGCTACTACAAGAAGCAATTAACATAAAAACAGAAAATGATTTAACGGTTTGAGGTAGAGGCTATGGCAATTATTATTAATATTGATGTGATGTTAGCAAAACGAAAAATGAGCGTAACAGAGCTTTCAGAGAAAGTTGGAATTACTATGGCCAATCTTTCCATTTTGAAAAACGGGAAAGCAAAAGCGGTTCGTTTTTCAACGTTAGAAGCGATATGTAAGACTTTGGATTGTCAGCCAGGAGATATTTTGGAATACAAAAGCGATGAAGAGACTCAATAAAAACAGATAATAAATTTATTTAACGGGAGTCGTCCTTATCGTCTTATTAATTACTGGAGGTATTATGATGGATAGTGAGGAACTTAACCAACATGTTCTGGATAAACTGACAAAAGTTTGCTTATGCAAGGGGATAAGTCGAGCTTTCATAAAAAACGCAATTGCCGACGGTGCTGATACGGTTGAGAAAGTGCACAAAGCCACCGGAGCGGGTTCTGGCTCTTGTCACGGGAGGCGTTGTATTCCGAAAATTGAAGAGTTGCTGGGCAGGCATGGAGCGGGCTAGCAACTTCTGAAAACCATAGTAATCAATTGATTTCTTGTATACTTAGGAAATAAAATAGTGTGATATAAAATTGCTTCCCATTCAAGTATGAGTCAAAGGCTGGTCACCTGACTATTACTATTGTTAATGTATCAACGGGCGGAGGACAGGAAATGAACAAAGAAGAACAGGTCATGATGGGCTTCAGGGATTTATTAAAGAAGATGGTTTTGCTGAATAAGTTTAAGATGGAGGATAGTCTTAAGGGGTATAAGTCTTCTGAAGTACATTGTATTGAATACATTGGAAGAAATGTAGATTCCAACGTGGCAAAGCTTTCGGAATCCTTTTATATGACTACTGGCGCTATCAGTAAATTAACTAAGAAGCTCATAAAAAAAGGCGTTATTGAAAGCTATCAGAAGGCGGATAACAAGAAAGAAATTTACTTTAGGCTTACTGATCAAGGAAAAGTAATTTATAAAATCCATGAGGAACTGCACACAGAGTTTCAAGAGCGGGATAAAGCGGTATTTGAGCAGGTAACTGAGGAACAGTTTGACAGTATGCTTAACTTCGTGGCAAAGTACGGTAGGCATTTGGATGCAGAAATAAAGAAACAGAATATCGATACTAAGTCGTAATCAATTTGAATATGAAAGTCACAGGCAGCCAACTCTATTGAGAGGTGGCTGCCTTTTTATTGTTGTCATTTTGTTGACAAGGAAGAAATATTGCGATATGATAGTTTTTGCTTCCGGGGAAGCAAAAACTGCTCCTGAGAGGAGAATTGAAATGTCCATAGTTAGATCACACAATGAACAGAACACAGAACAAAGCATAGATAAACACGCTTTAATATTTGGGCTTATCTCTGTGTTTCTTTGCGGCATAGGCTTTAGTATCATAGCACCTGTCGTTCCATTTCTAGTGCAGCCCTATACAAGCAATCCAGAAGAACAAGCTATCGCTGTTACACTGCTGACTTCTGTTTATGCAGTCTGCGTGTTTTTTGCTGCCCCCGTAGTTGGCGCTTTGAGTGACAAATATGGGCGTCGTCCATTACTCTTAGTATGTCTTTTGGGGTCCGCAATTGGATACCTGATCTTTGGCATAGGAGGGGCCCTATGGGTACTATTTGCTGGGCGCATCATAGAAGGGATAACAGGCGGGAGCATAAGCACCATCTTTGCATATTTTGCAGACATTATTCCTAGAGAACAGAGAACCAAATACTTCGGATGGGTAAGTGCAGTTGTAGGTGTAGGCAGCGTCATTGGCCCAACTCTAGGCGGCTTACTTGCTAAGTTTGGTTATGCTGTGCCCATGTATTTTGGAGCAATCATAACCTTATTGAATGTTGTTTACGGATTCTTTTTTATGCCTGAGAGCCTTGACAAGAATAATAGACTGAAAGAGATTACCTTTGTAAGAATGAATCCATTTACACAGCTTGCAAACATACTTTCCATGAAAAATTTAAACAGGCTGCTTGTCTCAGCGTTTTTACTTTGGATACCCAACGGATCTTTACAGGCAATTTTTTCACAATTTACAATGGATACTTTCAGTTGGAAGCCTGCACTAATCGGATTGATGTTTTCAATTATGGGCTTCCAAGACATCATTTCACAAGGTTTCATCATGCCAAAGCTTTTGATAAAACTTAGTGATAAACAGATCGCAATTCTTGGAATGATTTCAGAGATTGTAGGCTACAGCTTTATTGCAGCATCGGCTTTGTTCTCCTTCTATCCTCTTTTGATCGCTGGAATGTTTATATTTGGTTTTGGTGATTCGATCTTTGGGCCTTCATTCAATGGAATGCTCTCCAAGTCTGCCGATTCTAGTGAACAAGGTCGGATTCAGGGAGGCAGTCAATCGATTCAGGCTTTAGCAAGAATGATTGGGCCTATCATTGGTGGTCAAATCTATGTATCACTTGGTCATGCCGCACCTGCCTTTATGGGCATGATCCTTATCGCAGCGGCAATAATTGTTTTGAATAAAGGTATGCAAAGTAGCTGAGGACGGTTATTTGCTTTTGTGGATAATGCCGTTATTCTTTAACACAAAAGTATCAGAACTGTCCCGTTGTCTAATAAATGTATAAATTTAAATCAATTAATACACAATCTACAGAACAAGCTGTTGATAAGGAGGAAAGACACCCCATTACCGGATAGTGGGGGCTTTGGACTACAGCAATATAAGTGTGATATAATATGATTATAGTTTCTTGGAGAAGTGAATAGGAGAAAAGCTTTCTAGGGTTCCGTGACGTAAAGTCAGTCTGGTCCGAGAGAAAGCGCACAGCAAGAGCTGTGTACACGGAAGGATAAAAGCCTGGGAGTATTTATGCACTCTCAAGGCTTTTTTGTATTGATAGGCAGAAAGTTTTTTGGAAGTCTATGAACGCTCGCATTGATAAATTTTGAGGAGTGAATTGCATGTACAACTTAATCATGGAAAACAAATGGACTCTTTTACTCATTCTTGAATTTTTTGCTTGGTCTGCAACATTTTTTATGTTTTATGCTAGATATAAAATGCAATCCCAGTTTTGGTTTAAGGTAGCATCAGCGATATTAGTACTTACAGGTGTTATTCCTCAAGTACTCTTGGGTGTAGTAAATTTTGTTGCAACAAAAGAAATCGATTTGTTTACCCTTGTCATTGTGCTGCTGATTATCTATGGATTAACCATAGGGAAAAAGCATGTTAAGAAGTTGGATTCTTGGGCACAGAAGAGATTATCAAAGTAACTGCCTTAAGACTATTCGGGAACCATACTTGATACCTTTTAAAGTGCAAAATTATAGAGTATTCTATTGCTAATAGTGTCACGACGACAGTTCCGGTGACACTATTTAGGGATATCGCTCTTTTCTGCACCGATTAACCAGTAGAAAAAGTGTTTCATTGCTAACGCTGCAAGAGAGGCCAGTTTTGGGTGACGGGGAAGAGCCGTTTTTGCTTTGAAAGCTACTTACGAAACAAAGAATATTTTATGAATATCCGTAAAAGAAAGAAACTCCCGACAAGCGGAAGCTAAATAAGAAAATCGATATTTTAAAAGCTATTTTTCATTAGCAGTGGGTTAATAATTAAGTAGTCAGTTAGGTGAATATAGATGCCTGGAATCTGTCGCGAATTATTTGCACTACTTGCGTGTAAAAGCAAGGAATTTAAAGCTAGTTATTCGATAATATAGGCACTAACAATCTCTCCGTAATACGCAGTATGAAAATCCTTGTTTGCCCCGTGAAATGAACTATCAACATCCTGTGGGTAACATATCTTCTTGTTTTCTTCTGTAATTTCACGCTCATCTTGTTTCTGTTTGTATATCACCCTGCACTCAAGCGTTAAAGGCAGCTCCTTAATCGCAGGAACAGAAACATGATTAGGGGTTACAAGTGTTAAGTTCAGTTCTTTAATTTTATCAATTTCTCGGCCGGATTTTGTCCCGCAAATTCCCAATATCTTTTTGTCAAAGGCACCATAGGGTACATTTATTGTGAATTCAGGGTTTTTATCAAGCTGATGTTTGGTAAAGCGGTTTTCTCTAACAAAAACTGTAAAAATCGGCGTTGCCCACTCAATTCCGAGCGTTCCCCAAGAAATAGTCATAGAGTTCACTTTGTCATCTGTCTTTGTGGTTAACAAAACGCCTGTTTTGACTGCTTTCATAATCTCATTAGCATAATCAAATACTTCAATTTCTTTTTTCATAATGCTAACCTCCTTGAAAGTTCGTGTCTTTATAGTACACTAATGCGCAGGTAATAGCGAGTATGCACTTTTTTGTAAGATACTATCCAAAAGGGATCAGGTTGCTGTTATAATGAACGACAACTCAGCAGTTTTTATTCTGCAATAGATCGGTAAAATGAGTCATGGCTGTCGTTTGGATTAGGTCTTTTCTTCGTATTAGCATGGTTGTACAAAACCGTAGATGAGCTGGCAGTTCATAAGCAGTTAGCGTATCTGATTGAAGTTTAGCCTCGATAACAGATCTGGGCAATAATGAGATTCCGATACCAGCTGATACACCGCCGATAATAGCATCCAAAGAGCCAAATTCAAAACGCCTCAAGGGTATAGCATTACTTTCCGATAGATACCTTTCCAGCAATGCCCGATAAGAGCAGCCGGAGCGGAAAACTAATATCGTTCTATCTCTGATCATATCCAAGAGTTCTTGGGTATTTTCTTTTTTTTCGGCAACCAGAACCATCTCTTCGTTAAAACTTTCGATTTCAGTGATTTCAGGATGATTGACAGGCGCAGCCACAAAAGCGAGGTCAAGCTCGTAATTCAGGATTTGATTGATTAAGTATTCGGTAGGTCCGGTCTGAAGTGATAGTTCCACTTTTTCATATAAGGCGTGGTATTGTTTTAGCAGTGACGGAAGGCGGACAGCAGCCGTTGTTTCCATAGCGCCAATTCGCAGCAAACCACCGGGAATTTTGCTTGGATTCAGGCGGAAGTATAGCTCTTCCATGAGTTGGTTTATCTTCAAGCCTTGTTCCAGGAATATCTGACCGGCCGGAGTAAGCTGTACTCCCTTGGCATTACGGTAAAATAAATCTACATTCAGGGTTGCTTCTAATTTGCGGATGCGGGCCGTAACGCTGGATTGGGCATAGCCCAGAGTTTGTGCTGCCTGGGTCATAGACCTATGTAAAGCGACTTCACGAAACACTTTAATGTCGTCTAAATCCATCCTATACTCCTCCTTGTCATAGATAAAAACGATTGCTGCCATAGAAACTAATCGCTTCCGATGGTGGGTGCTTTTATAGTACCATAAAGTCATATTGATTGAATAGGAGGTGGCGAAGTCGAAGCAGCGTAATATTTACAGCCTTATAGGTGGAATTTGTGCTCTAAGCTTGGCTATGGGGATATCACGGTTTGGCTTTACGCCTATTATTCCTTTGATGCAAAGAGATATGGGAGTAACCGAATGGGATATTGCGGTCATGGCTTCGGCAAACTATCTGGGCTATCTGATTGGCGCCTATATTTCACGAAAACAATGGGTTAGGAAACACTTGCGGAATTGGCTAGGGGCAGGATTAGTTGGCAGTATCATTCTGCTGATCATTGTGCCACTTACGCTCAATCATTCACTTTGGAGTTTTTTAAGATTAGGTTCCGGATTTTTGAGCGCGATTTTATTTGTTATTGCCTCCAGTGTTACTTTGAGGCAAGGGCGAAGTGGCTGGGCGGGATATTTGTATAGTGGAGTGGGGATTGGTATTGCCTTTACCGGCATATTTGTGCCCATGTTTGACAGCCTAGGCGGCTGGAAAGCGGCCTGGTTGGGCTTAGCGCTGGGGGGAAGTGTATTTGGAATCCTCGCATGGTACACGTTAGCAAAAGCAGCACACTCTGAATCAGGGGAGCCAGGACAACTGCGAAGCAATAATGAATTGGTAAGGGATTATACATGGTACGTTCTTCTCATCAGTTACGGATTGGAGGGTATTGGCTATATCATAACAGCCACCTTTATTGTGCAAATAATTAAATCAATACCTGAACTTAATCAGATTGCCAACCAAAGCTGGATACTTATCGGTCTGACAGCAGCTCCCTCAAGCTATCTTTGGGCACAAATGGCTCAAAAAACCGGTATAAAAGCCAGTCTAATGCTGGCTTACGGGCTGCAGGCACTGGGGATACTGCTGCCGGTCATTCTTCCCAATCAAGTTAGTATCTTAGTAGGAGGTGCTTTATTTGGCGGAACCTTCATGGGGATAACCAGTCTTTCGATTACGCTGGCGAATCAGCTGAAACCGGAAGTCCAAATACAGGCGATTGGGGAATTGACAACCATCTATGCCTTTGGGCAGATTATTGGCCCGGTCATAGCCGCGTATCTACAAAAAAACTTTGGGATGATGATGCCAAGCCTGTTTGCAGTTGTTGTTTTATTTTTTGCCTTGCTTGTGCTGATGACATTAAGAATGAATAAGAAAGGCGGTGCTGTTTAATGCCCTATGTAAATATAAAAATTACTAAGGAAGGAGCTACCCCTGAGCAAAAAGCACAATTGATTCGGGGAGCTACTCAACTATTGGTAGATGTACTGGGGAAAAATCCGAAGACTACCGTTGTCGTGATCGATGAGGTGGATACGGATAACTGGGGAATAGGTGGGGAAATGGTTACATTGCTGCGAAAAAGAAATTGAGAACGATAAAGCATGGGGACAGGCAGTTGTTTTGAAAACAGTTAACCTGTAGCCAGTTGACTTTTTTTGATAATTGCAATCATAGTTGCTAGACTTGGGGATCAGGTTAACTTACAATGAGATTGTCAAAGTGTTATGGGATAGTGGGGATGTTTTTTTTTACAATCAAGTTGTCCCTAGCGTCACCCCAAAGCAGATGAAAGATTATTTTGATCAGCCCGTCCCCGCGACGCGCTAATTATAGAGCTAAAGGAGAGAAAAAATGGCAGTTGTAAAGTGCACAAAATGTGGAAAAGTGTTTAATAGAGAGGGCGCAATACTGAAACCGATAGGTGATGGTGGATATTTAGAATGTTGTCCTAAATGCGGAAGCACGAGTGTATATTGTGTGGACGATTTCCAAAACGACAATGATCGATTATGGGAAGGTTATTAGGAACGGCGGGACAGTCAACCTGCCCCGGCAATAGGAGTGACCGTTACGGACAACAGTATCCTTGGTAATTGATGCAAATGGCATAAAAAACCCGTTAACCTGGACGAGCAGCTTTAACGGGTTTTTTCTATTGCTGTGTTTCAAGATACATAAATGAAGTTGAGTTACATACCAAAAGGAAACCAATACAAAATTGAGATAAAATAGCAGGAAAAAATTAACCTTATAAGGAAAATATGGAAATTATAGTAATTTGGTAGCAAAGGAGCTGCTTGTATGAAAAAGATGCTTGTAATATTGTTATTGCTACTTGGTATGACTTCAACAGCTTGGGCCAGCCTTAACGACTCAAATAATCCATCCGACCAGTCCGCACTATCTGTAGTTGTATTCATGGATAAGAAGATTATTGCTGATGGAAAAGCTGTCACCCAGATGAGGGAGGTACTCAAAGAAAAGTTCAAGTATGCAAATAGCATTGCAATCTATGGAGATGATCAATCAAAATCTACAGAGTTCTTGGAGTTTATTGAAAAGGTTAAGACAGATCCCGCTAACGAAAAAGATATAGTTTCAATTAATATTGGTGAGTTAGCCAAATATGGGCGTGCGATAAAGTCCGACTATGTAATGCTTATAACAGTTTCACCCTGCAATTTATACTGGAATTTTTGGTCAGGAGATCGGGTTGACACAAAAGGCAGTGTTTCAGTGATTGATGTTAACACACTAAAGTATTTGGCATATATGAACTATTATAAAGAAGGTACTAGTGCTTTTTCTTCAGAAGGAGCTAAAATACTCATGAAAAAATTAGCTGCTGAGTTTAATTGGTCACCGCCTTTTGCTAAACAGAGTGATAATAAAATCGTTAACCAGTCGGAAGATAAAAAGCCTGCAGTGATCGTCTTCTTACCTGACGTTATTCTTAAAAAACCTGAGTTAGTAGAAATGGTGAGAAAGGCAGTTTCTACAAAATTCCAAGTGAATGATGTTCCGATCTATATTGATGATAAGCCCAAAACCCCTGATTTTTTGAATCTAATCAGCAGGGTTCAAACCGACAGCGCGAAGCAACGAACCTTTATTTTAAGAAAAGAAAGCCTTGTAGCGTATGGAAAAGCGCTTAACGCTAATACAGTAACAGCAATTATCATAAGTAATGTTGGCGCAGAAGAAGATAATTCTAATTACCGTTTGAAGGAAGATATTTTTGTAGTCGATACTGAATCTAATAAATACCTTTTAAATATTGTTTTTGATACGATGGACAAAAAGAAACGGCAAGAAGGTATTGAATTTTTATTGAATAAATTACAACTTGAGTTCAAGTTACCCTAATTAAAGCAAACGGAAAACTGGAGGGGTACAACAAAGTAGCTCACAAGCCTGACGGATATAATACAAAGTGTGATTGTGTAGCGGACCGGTTTAGTTGGTATTATAGTGATATTGCCTTTCCCTGTAACGTTTAACCATATCAATATTAGTGACGAAAAATAAAGAGAACTCCTGCCAGATCATGTAAATTTGGCAGGAGTTCTCTTTATTTACTGGTAATTTTATACCTATAGATACTCATCTTATTTGAGATCGGGGACACAATGGATAATTATCAACAAATAAAAAGATAGATATATGAAAAAGTTATAGTCAGTGGATTGACTTATGTGGCTTGATCTGTTTGAATTCGGATGCAAAGGGGCATTGGTAGATGAAAACATTAGCAAGAGCATTTTATAATCGGGATTCATTGATTGTTGCACAGGATCTTCTGGGAAAGGTGCTTGTGCGCGAAATAAGCGGACAAAAGATTTCTGTAAAAATTGTTGAAACCGAAGCATATATGGGTATCACAGATAGAGCCGCTCATTCTTTTGGTGGAAGAAGAACGCCGAGGGTAGAAGTGATGTATGGTGGGCCAGGAATTTCTTATGTATTTCTTGTTTACGGTATGTATCATTGCTTTAATATTGTTACTCAGGAAGAAGGCAATCCTCAAGCTGTTTTGATAAGGGCTGCTGAGCCAATAGGCGGATTTGATTTAATAGCTCAAAATAGGTTCAATAAGACATATAACCAGTTAAGTAAAAGCCAAATAAAGAATTTAACTAATGGGCCGGGAAAATTATGCAGGGCATTACTCATTGATAAAAGTTTAAATGGAGAAGATTTATGCAGCAATAAGCTATATGTAGAAGAAGGAGAAGCTGAAAAAATTCATATAGTATCTTCTAAACGTGTAGGAATTGATTATGCGGAGGAAGCTAAGGATTATCTTTGGCGATTTTATATAGCCAATAATGAATATGTGTCAGTAAGATAACTACATCTTACAAAGCTGGGGAGGGGAAAGTCCTCCACCAAGCTACGAAGTGATAAAGCACGAAAGGTGGGTGTAACATGAAGGTAACTATTAGGCAAGAAAATCAAACGGATTTTGATAGTGTATACTCAGTGGTGAAATTAGCTTTTCTCAATGCAGAGCATACCGATCACGATGAACATAATTTGGTTAATCGATTGAGGAAAAGTTCGGCGTTTATTCCTAAATTATCTCTTGTAGCCATAGTTGATGGTGAAATTGTTGGACATATCTTATTTACTCGAATAGAAATTATCAACGCAAACGAAAGATATACTTCTCTTGCTTTAGCCCCTGTGTCTGTTGTACCTACTATGCAAGGCAAAGGGATCGGAGGAAAGCTGATTGTAGAAGGACACAAAATTGCAAAAAAATTAGGATATACATCAGCGATTTTGCTTGGACATCCTGCCTATTATCCTCGATTTGGATACATCCCTGCGAGTCGTTTTAATATTCGACCTCCCTTTGAGGTGCCTGATGAAGCGTTTATGGTGTGCGAACTTGCGGAGAACGGATTGGCTAACATATCAGGCACAGTTCAGTATCCTAATGCAGTTTTTAGTGAAGTCTAAGCGTTAACAACACCAAGGTAAAATTAAGGAAATATTCCTTTGTATTGCTGCGTAGACACTTGAAATAATGCGAGAAATCGAAAATAGCACTTGTTTGACCTGATTAGGAGAACCATAATCACTGCTAATGCGAAAACACCTTCCAAGATTTATGTGGAAGGTGTTTTAGTTACATCATATATACGAATCTTAGTTGGTTTAGCATAAACAGTGTGGGATGTAGAGTCATCGATGCGTTCACCCAATTCACTCATATGCCAGTCCTATATGCTATGCACATAAGCTTGCAATATTTTTTTATAGTCCACATCACTAGGTGGGAGTTTGCCATTTGTAATGACAAATTTAAGTTTATCATCTAGACTAGGAGCTACGCCTTTTTGTTCTAAGATATCTGCCAAATGATTCATGGCGCCAACACTTCCGTCGAAAAAAACAGTTTCCGTCGTAAAGTATTGCTGTAATAGCTTACTGTATAGTGGAAAATGCGTACAGCCCAGAACAACAGCACCATAATCAGATAACTTTAATGATGCAAATTCCTTTTGCAAATACTGATTTACCTCTAAAGTATCAAACTCAAACTGTTCTGCAAATTTTACCAGGCCGCCTAATGCCAGCGTATCAACCATTGCTGTCGCATCAAGCCTATGAATTAATTGCCGGAATTTTTCTTCCCGCAAAGTAAGACTGGTTGCCAATACCAATATTTTTTTGCCTATTTCTTGGCAGTATGCAACTGCTGGTTTCACAGCAGGTTCCATTCCAATGATCGGGAAACTATAATTCCTTCGCAATTTCGCGTCAGCAACACTTGTTGCCGTATTACACGCGATCACCACAGCATCTACTTTGATCTCAGCCATATAATCCATGGCGGTTTGGACGTATTGTCTTACTTCGCCTTTTGTTTTTTCACCATAAGGTACATGCTTAATATCAGCATAGTAAATATAATCAGCAAACGGTAATATTTTTAAAGCGTGACCAAGAACCGTTAAGCCGCCAATACCAGAGTCAAAAAAGCCGATCTTCATACTAATCCCTTCCTAGTTTCAATTATTGTATTCATATTATCCATGCACAGCTCCATCAAAATATAGAGCTTTAATTAAAAGTACTGCTTATATCATACCACAAACTAGCGGTAGTAGGAATTTTGTATAGAAGTTGCAATTCTTACATGACTATAGCATATGCTAGGTCTTTTTTGTTTTTTCGGAAATTACATTTTCTCAGTGACAGCAATAGTTGTTCACTTTTGTCAAATTTTTTAATGGGAATTTGGCAGGAGTTCTTTGCGTAAAATGGGAAGGATGATTTAAACTTAAAGTGCTGAGAGCGGTGTAGCTAAGATAGTTGGCGATAACTCTGTTATCGGGCTATTCGACATATTGAGGAGCGTATTTAACATGATTACATTTAAGAGTATAAAAGAGATTGAAATGATGCATGAGGCAGGTAAAATTCTGGCTTCTTGCCATAAAGAAATTGCAAAAATGATAAAGCCAGGTGTTTGCAGTGTACAAATTGATAAATTCGTATATGTATATCTAGCTCGATGGGGTGCTACACCTGCGCAAAAAGGATATAAGGGGTATCGTCATGCGATTTGTGCTTCAGTTAATGATGAGATCTGCCATGGGTTTCCTAATCATAAACCCTTTATGAACGGAGATATTGTAACCATTGATATGGTGGTCGATTTTAAAGGTGGTCTTGCTGATTCAGCTTGGAGCTATGCAGTAGGGTCTATTTCCGAAGAGTCACAACGCCTGCTAAATGTTGCGAAAGAGTCTTTATATAAAGGTATCGAACAAGTACAGGATGGAAATCGTGTAGGAGATATTGGTCATGCGATCCAAACCTATGTTGAAAATGAGGGGTTTTCAGTGGTCAGAGATTTTGCAGGACATGGTATAGGAAGGCGCATACACGAAGAACCGACTATTCTGCATTATGGTAAGCCTGGAAAAGGAGCTAAATTGAGAGAAGGCATGGTAATTACCGTTGAGCCAATGGTGAACGAGGGCTCGTGGCATTGTAAAATAGACGCAAATGGCTGGACTGCACGAACTACTGATGGTAAGCGATCTGCTCAATATGAACATACTATTGCGATTACTCCTGACGGGCCGCTCATTTTGACTGAGCAGAATTTTTAAAATCACAAAAAAGCACCTTCCAGATTCATAGAAGGTGTTTTTAATTAAATACCGATTTTTTCTTGGTTGTTCATTGAATAGCCGCCTTTTTCAACATCGCGGATATCTAAGGTATTATCTTTTATTTCAACTTTGTTAAGTTTTTTAACTACCCCATAGGCTTCTTTTAAGGAAAGCTTATCTCCTCTTCCAGAAATCACCCATAAGACTTTATACCCTTTAGGTATGGCGTGAAGCTTCTCTTCACCTTTACCATCCGTAAAATACACTAATAAATCAATCTTCTTCGTATTCGCATATTCAAAAACCGGAGTAAAGCTAGTGTTTCCTCTTATATCGATTCTAGCTTTTAAATCCTTTACGGATTTGACTTGATACACACGTCTAATTTCGCTATCACATTCTACGATCGTAATCTCATGATTGTAATTTTTCACGATACTGAGTACTTCTTTAATGGCTTGATTAAATTCTGCATCACTAATGCTGCCACTGATATCAAGAGCAACCACTATTTTGGCCTTATGGCTTCTCAGTTGCCCCCGTAAATCCAATCGATCCGGCTGTCTTCGATTTCTTCTTGTTATCGTTTTCTTTTGAGTACTTTCAACAGAGCCCATTAACCGCTTAAGATACAAATTCCAAGGAAGCTCACCCTGGCTATTTTTTAGTGATGATATCATGCTTTCTAAGTAGTTGGGAATCCTGCCTTTTTGCGAAGCATCAATAAACTTCTCCGTAAATTCTTTGAGTGTTTGATCATCTAGCTCACTGGAATCTTCCCAAATGTCATGGGTTTTTTCAGGATTATAAGCAGTTTCTAATTTTTCATCGCTGTCATCTGCTGTGTCATCTTCAACTACTTCTAATAAGTCCAGGGCAGTCTGGATCTTTTCCGCATAATATTCAAAAGGCTCGAATGGCAGGAGCTTCAAAGAATAATGTACATTTACCCATTCTAAGGTAGTTGCATAAGGGGGGAGATGATCTAAATGGGTGTTTACTACGATATCCATGGCGAGATTAATCGCTAAGGTACTATAGCTATCTTGAAGTTCTTTCGCTCTGATTAAATGCATCGAAACGATATGGAGTATTTCATGCTTAATCGCACTTTCCATTTGTTTTAGATTAAGAGCCAAAAAGACGATGGGATTAAAATAGAGTACATATTTCGCGCCTTTAAAATTTACGGCAGTAGGACTGCTGATATCGAAGCGGATTTCTCTTGACATTTGCAACAAAAAATACCCATAGAAATTATCTTTGTCTTCCATAAGACTTAGATTCACTTTATCTACAAGACCAAAAAACTCTTTTTTAAATTCTTCCGGGACATACAGCTGAGCATTGTCTTTTTGACGTTTTACTTTTAAAAAATCATAAATCATTTCATATGCTTTTTCATAAAGTCTTTCTATATGGGTTTCAAAATAAGTTGTCATCTGTTATCACCTAATTGAGCGATAAGATTCAAAATATGCTTCTACAAAAGCCTCATTCTCAATGGCATATTTGTATACTTCACGATAACTATTCTTGATATCCTTCATGATTCCGATCATTAAATCCACAGGATATATTTTCAAAAACTCAATGAGTCTGTCAATCAGATAACTGGTGTCAGCAGCATTATTTTTTATAGTTGCTTCCAAGTGCTTTAGAATATTCTTTGCAGCCAGGTAAAGCCTTGTATGACTTTCGTTTTTGATTTTTTCTTTGACCGATTCGTGCAGCTCGCTTCCTGAAAAAACATCTTCATAAGTGATGAGTGCGCTGTAATCGGATTCAACAAAGGCAACAAACTCTTCAGCAATAAGTTTTCCTACATTTCCTCTGATGATATTTAAAAATACCGACCTAGGTACGGATTCTTCTTTTTGTTTATAAATTTTATAAATGCCGGAAATTCGTTCATAGCTTCTTGGTGTTGCTCTTAGATCATCATCGTTGATTTTATGTAAATATTCTGGGAAGGTGGAAATAAACTCGATTACCTTTTGCTCAATGCCTGCAGTCATTGCCCAATCTAACCACTGCATATAATCAGGCTCCATATGTAACCATACAAATCGATTTTCTTGCGCTACGTCCATATCGACCACTTGATAATCAAAATCCGAACCATATTTACTGGATGGATTCATGGCAGCGACAATTTTTACTTTCTCATGCAGCTTATAGCCATTAATTTCTCTATTTAATATCAAATTCATCAGTTCCTGTTGTACGGTATGTTCACAACGATTAATCTCATCGATAAATAAAAGCACGGTTTTTCCATTCGCGATCTCTTCATCAATTTCCCTTAATTTATTATGAACGGCATATACGGTAGTTTTCTTCTCCACTTTATTTCCGTGATGGTTCACTCTTGTATAAGACTCTATTGTTGGCAGACCACCTATTTCGCCTTCTTTAAGGAGATTGCCATCAATAATAATTAAACTCCAATTGTTTTCATGAGCAAGCTGCTTGGCTAAAGCTGTTTTTCCGATTCCAGTTTCTCCGACAATCAAAGGTACTTCCCCAGTAGCGAGCACTAAATCAACACTTTTCAATGTATCGTTAAAATTCATGAGTTCTCCCACCTACTTTAGCGTTAGCTTTTCATCGACAGCTATTTTTTTTGCTTTTTTACTGCCATATTTATCAATAAACATGATCTTATCCATTGGTAGAATGTCACTGTTTTTATCGATAGTACTAAAATTCAAATAATCTCTGACATATTTTTCTTCAACAGCTTCATTGGATAGTGCTTCCTTTAGCACTTGTTCTAAATCATCTTTCGATAGTTCTACTTCTTTCATAACATATTTAATTACTAAAATATTTACTTTCAAAAATTCCAGCAGTTTATTTTTATCCAAATCATTGATGAGCCGAATGGCCTGATCGTTGTTCTTGATAGCAATAAGCTCAGCCTTATGGGTAGGCGAATGGATATATCTTAATGCCTCATAACTGATTGTTACAGCTTCTTCTTGGACACTTTCGTAAGGTTCTTGGATAAACTTGATTGAGTCGTAATTCTTTCTTACAGCTAATAATTGCAATTCCTCATTTGGGTTCTGCACATATTTAATCGCCCATCCAGCTTGACTGATAGCTAGCTTAATTAACTCATCTGATGGGTTTTTAATATATTCTAAGTTATTCCAGCCATCATGTATCGCTTTAATCATCATAGCTTCTGTCGGATTATTGATAAATTGAATGGCTCGCGCATTATTGGCTATCGCTAATTCTTGCATCTCGCTAGTTGGATGATCAATATACTGGATCGCAAGGCCATTTTTTCTAATCGCCAATAGCTTCATCTCGTCTGTAGGGTTATCAATATACGATAGGGCATAAGGATTATTCTTTATCATTTCAATAAGCTTTGATTTCTCCATGATGTTACATTCCTTTATGATTTTTTAATGTGTAAGGAATACCTTGTTATTTTTAAGTAGTATAAATAAAATCATTATACCACTGCATAAAAAAAGGTTCTATAAATTGCTATTGAAACAATTTGTCCGATACAAAAATTAAATCATGATGATCTAATAAAATAACCTCAACCGTGCAAAAGCGTGGTTGAGGTATTTTATTAGCCGAGTATTAAATTATACAAAGAACGTGCCAAATTGGATAGAATATTGCCTTACTTAACTGTAGTTAGATACGTACCATATCCTTTGTAATTTCATTCAGGCTAAATGCTCCGCACATTGCCATCGTATCCTTTAATTCTTCAGCCAGTTTTTCAATGTAAACTTTAACGCCAGCTTTTTCGCCGCCATAAACAGCGGTAACGAATGGACGACAGATTAGAACACCGTCAGCACCAAGTGCAAGAGCTTTAAAAATATCTGTGCCAGAGCGGATACCGCCATCGACAAGAATTTTCAGCTGGCTTCCGGCAGCTTCAGCGATTTCTGGCAGTACTTCCGCGGTTGACGGGCATTGATCTAGTACTCTGCCGCCATGATTGGAGACAACAATAGCGGAGGCGCCTGCTGCTTTTGCTTTCAGCGCACCCTTTGTGCTCATGATTCCTTTCACGATAAAGGGAATACCGGCAATTTCAGCAATGCGGCGAAGTTCATCAACCGATTTGCTGCCCGCTGGAGGTGTCATGTTTTTTAAGAAAGGCAATCCGGCAGCGTCGATATCCATGGCAACCGCAAAAGCACCTGCCTTACGCACTAGATCCAATTTTTCGGTGATGATCCCCATATTCCATGGCTTAACGGTAGGCACACCGCAACCATTAGCCTTAGCAATAGCAGCAGTTGCGCCCTCCATGACTTTCGGATCTACACCGTCACCGGTAAACGCAGCGATTCCATTTTCCATGCAGGCGGAAACCAGAATGTCATTATAAAGCATATCATTAAGTCGATCACCATAGTGCATATTTACCGCACCAACTGGTGCTGCGAAAAACGGATATTTAAAGGTTTGGCCAAATAATTCTAAAGTGGTGTCTACCGGTTTATTCTCGCAAATAGTATCCATATTTACGCGAATTTCCTGCCACTTCTGATAGTTGCGGATGGCATTGTCCCCAACACCTTTTGCACCTGGCCCTGGGATGCTGTTTCTACAGGCAATCCCATTACAGACAGGACATGCTTTGCAATAACTGCCGATACCGGTGCGTGCATTTTCTAGTAATTCTTTGTAGTTCATCGTGTTTGCTCCTTCTTCTTCATAGATTGAAGTATTTAAAATATGTGTTGAAAAGTCAGTAGATATTCTAGTCCTGAAATAAACCGGTTCATGTATCAGTCGGAATATCACCAATAAGTTCTATTTCATTTCGATGCTGTAAGCGCTAAAATCCTGCCTTTCGACAATTTTAATCACAAGTGCATGGATAGAGAAAATAATAGAGACTGGGAAACACCATCTTAGTTTGCTTATTTGTTTTGTGCTATTTTTATGAATTCTTCCATGGCTTTGGTGATATATTTATTTTGTTTATTGTAGAAGAATACATTTCGGAATGAATGAGTGCTATTGATTTTGTAATATAGCATATTTGATTCAAAGTTTGCTTTTTGAGCTAAAGTATCACTAATGATAGTAATCCCCATGCCGTAACACGCAACATGATAAGCTGTAGCCAATTGGTCCAATTCTAAAATGATTTTTGGTGTCATGCCGTTTTCTTGAAAAATTTTGTCTGAACGCATTCGCGTATCATTTCCGGATCTTAAAAAAATAAATGGATCATTAGCAAATACTGATAAGGGGACAGGCTTTGTATCTGGCAGTAGGTGCATTCTTTGATGGATGTCGTCTATTGATAACTGATATTCTTGGGCGAGACTATTTGAGGAAAAATTTTGAGGAACGGCAAGAATAAGACATTCGCGGCAGAATAAGTGTTTTTCATAGATTGTTTCATTCAGGGGGTAATTATCAATTACAAAGTCAAGTGCGCCTGAGAATAACTGATCTTCTAAATGGGCACTATTGGCTTCAACTAGATTCACTTTAATGGAAGGATATTTATTGGTGAATTTTGTGATGATTGCCGGAAGAATAAAGGACGCAAACACATTGTTGGCGCCGATGGAAAGGCGTCCTGTTTTCAGTTGGTTTAAATTGCTAAGATAGTTTTCAAACCGGTTTTCAATATCTATGATTTTTTCTATGGATTTCACATATTCAGTGCCAGCTTCTGTCAATTGGACAGGGCTGCTGCTTCGGTCAAATATAGAGCAGCCGAGGCGTTTTTCGATTTTTTTGATTGCGGCGCTTAAAGCTGGTTGGCTGATATAGAGATTTTGTGCTGCTTTTGAAAAGCTTTTTTCTTTGTAGACTTCATAAATATATTCTTTTCCTTTAAACATGACGCCTCCGAAATATAACCAAATGATTATATTATTTATATAGATATATGTATTTGATTCTATTGTAATTGGATTTTATAATGAAATCAATAAGAGTAAGGCGTTGTTATAACAGGGGGAAAATAAAATGCAAAAGTCAATCGGGATTATTGGAGGCATGGGATCGTTAGCTACATGTGATTTGTTTAAAAAGATTATCAATATGACAGATGCTAAATCTGATCAAGAGCATATTCATATTTGTATAGATTGTAATACCAAAATTCCGGACAGGACAAAAGCCATATTAGGAGGGGGCGAGAATCCTATTCCTGAAATGGTGAGAAGCGGCGTTCGGCTTCAGTCCATGGGAGCAGATGTATTAGTTATGCCGTGCAATACAGCGCATTATTTTTATGATAAAATTACTCCTTTTTTCGATATTCCACTGTTGAATATGTTGAAAGAAACGGTGAAGGAAATCAAAAACAGAGGAATAAGGAAAATTGGTTTGCTGGCAACTGATGGAACTATTCAATCAGGAGTGTATCATACAGCGCTAGCAGACGCGGGAATAGATTTGATCACTCCTTCGCCAATCAAACAGAGGAGTGTAATGGATGTTATTTATAATGGGATAAAGGCGTCAAATCGGAATATCAACCTTAATGAGTTTTATAGAACCATTGACGAGGTTTTTGAGAACGGGGCAGAAATATTGGTGTTGGGCTGTACAGAGCTTCCGGTTGCATTTGAATTGTTTCATATAGAGCGACCGTCAATTGATCCGACCTCAGTATTAGCGGCTGCGGCAATTCGTTTTGTAGATAAGCCGTTATTACATAGGTTATAGGCTGATTCTTTTTAGTAAAACAGCCAAAACGCTGATTGCGGTGATTGTAGATCGTTATTACTGTAACGGCGAAAAATACAGAAAGCTCCTGTCAGATTCATATGATTGGCAGGAGCTTTCTGTATTTTGATTAATATAAAAAAGTAGCATACAGTTCACAAATAATGTTCTGATAAGCAGATTTAGAAAAAGCAGTCTTTGAACATTCTATCATCCCATTAAAACAACTACTATTTTTCAGATATTAAACGGTCGTTAGAAAAGGAGAAAGACATGAATGGAGATATAAAACTTATTAAGTTCATTGAAGAGCTCGCTGCAAACAGCTGGCCTGCACATATTCAGCAAACGCTAGGATCGTGGAGACTTCGGGCAAATATGAATGTAACAAGGCGAGCAAACAGTGTCTATACGAACGGTTCTTTTCCAGAGCATGGGGAATGGCTAGAGGTTGTAGAGGACTTCTATCGGAGGCGATCACTTTCACCCTGTTTCTGTATCAGTGAGGCATCACCAACGGAATTGGAGGGCATTCTGGATTCTTGTGGCTATCGTAAGATCTTCGAATGTTACGCTATGGTCTCATCCTGTAACAAGGTGCTGGAACGTACCGTGGAGTCTGATCGGTTTATTTCTAAAATTGCAGAAGAAGCGAGTCGTGAGTGGATTTATGATTTTATGCGATTAGAAGGCTATTCGCCTGATCGTTACCAGGGGTATGACCATATTTTTTCCGCGATTGCTCCGAAGAAGGCATTCGCCAGCCTTTGTAATCAAGGAAAATTAATTGCGCTTGGAACTGTCGTGGCAGAGAGAGGGTGGGCGGGGCTGAGTAATATTGTTGTTGATGCCGAACACCGGGGGAAAGGGGCAGCGACTGCGCTACTCCGTTCTCTTGTCAATTGGTCTTTGAGTCATGGTGCAGATCAATTATATTTACAGGTCTTAAAAGATAATACTCCTGCCTTAGCGCTATATCACAAGTTAGGATTTACTCCTTTGTTCGAATACCATTACAGACTGTTAGATAAGTAAGCGAATATTTCTGGTTCGCTAATAGCAACAATAAACTTAAAGAGGATAAAACTATAAGCTAAATAAGTAATGATATCACAAAGGCTAGGAGGACTACTAAAGATGAGCAGTCAGTCTCAACAGCATAACCATGAGCATGCCACACATAGTCATGGCATATCTTCGCGAAGCGGTGATAAAAAAGGACTGGCTATAGCCCTGATAACAACAGCGGTTATTATGATCGTAGAATTTTTGGGAGGACTGATAACTAACAGCTTGGCTTTGATTTCCGACTCAGGTCACATGTTGAGCGATGTGAGTTCGCTGGCTTTCAGTCTTATCGCGATGTGGTTTGCTTCAAAGCCTCCTTCACCCCAGAAAACATATGGCTTCTATCGTTTTGAAATTTTAGCTGCCTTGCTTAATGGGTTAACTCTGTTTGTTATTGCAGGGATTATTATTTGGGAAGCCTATCAACGATTATTTGATCCCCCTAATGTTATTAGCGGAACTATGATAGCAATTGCTGTGATAGGGTTAGCAGCTAATTTGTTTAGTGCCTGGATGTTAATCAGAAAAGGCGACATATCAGGTAATGTAAATGTTCGGAGTGCTTATCTACACATTCTTGGTGATGCATTAGGCTCTGTTGGCGCAATCATTGCAGGACTACTCATGTCTGCTTTTGCGTGGTATATAGCTGATCCTATTATTAGCGTTATTGTGGCACTTTTAATATTAAAGAGTGCTTGGGGGATTATTGATGAGAGTATCCATATTCTTATGGAAGGAACTCCGCCTACGATTAAAGTTGATGAAGTTAAGCAAGCTTTACTCGCGATTCCGGGTGTGCAAAATATTCACGATCTACATATTTGGACTGTTACTTCGGGCCTTGATTCGCTTTCCTGCCATTTGCTGATCGACAGCGAGCAGAATAGTCAGGATATTCTGCGGCAGGCTATTCTGATTATTGAAAAACACTTTAACATTCAACATACTACTATTCAAATCGAGACAAGTGACTTGCAACACCCCGAGCATATCGTTTAAGTTGCGTAGCAATAGCTGGTATCATGAGAACAGCTATTGCCACAAAGAATATACACTATAAGATTCATATAATGCTGCAGAAGCGAAGAGCGGGTCAAATAACCATCTCTTCGCTTTTGCGTTTTATTATTTATAAAAATTTTCAAATAACTATTGACGTTTTAAAAAAGATGTATGATAATATGAATTAAAGGATAATGATTATCATTTAATTCAATAAATCAAATGATAATCATTGGTCGAAAAATATTCGGGAGGTAATTTATTATGTCATTAATCGGAACTGAAGTAAAATCATTTAAAGCGCAGGCTTATCAGAATGGGCAGTTTATTGAAGTTACAGAGGCAAATTTCAAAGGCCAATGGAGCGTTGTGTGCTTCTATCCGGCAGATTTTACCTTCGTGTGCCCGACAGAGCTTGAAGATTTGCAAAATCACTACGCTGCTTTAAAAGAACTGGGTGTGGAAGTATACTCTGTTTCTACAGACACTCACTTTACCCATAAAGCATGGCACGATAGTTCGGAAACGATCAACAAAATCACCTATATCATGATTGGCGATCCCTCGCATACATTATCAAGAAACTTTGAAGTACTGATTGAAGAGAAAGGTCTTGCTGATCGCGGGACATTTATTATTGATCCAGATGGTATTGTACAGGCGGTGGAAATCAATGCTGGTGGTATCGGACGTGATGCAAGCACATTACTTAATAAAATTAAAGCCGCACAATATATCCGGAAAAATCCGAAAGAAGTTTGCCCGGCTAGATGGCGGGAAGGTTCTGCCACACTTAAACCAAGTCTGGATCTTGTAGGAAAGATTTAAAGAGGTGGGTTCAATGTTGCTAGATCAGGATATTAAAGCACAACTGTCTCAATATCTTCAGCTGATGGAAAGCAATGTGCTGATCAAAATTAGTGCAGGCAGCGATAATGTATCTAGTGACATGGTTGCTTTAGTGGATGAAATTGCCTCCATGACTCCCAGGATTACAATCGTGAAAACCGAGCTTCCGAGAACGCCTAGTTTCAGTATCCATCGTGTAGGAGAAGAGCGTGGAATAACCTTTGCAGGCATTCCTCTAGGCCATGAGTTTAACTCTTTGGTGCTGGCTTTGCTGCAGGTCAGCGGCAGAGCGCCGAAGGTTGAGCCAAAAATTATTGAGCAGATTAAAACGCTTCAAGGGAAGTACCATTTTGAAACCTATATCAGTTTGACTTGCCATAATTGTCCGGTGGTTGTCCAGGCGCTCAATCTCATGAGTGCTCTGAATCCTGGGATTACCCATACCATGGTAGATGGGGCTGTTTTTCAGGAGGAAGTGCAGGCCAAAGATGTTATGGCGGTGCCTGTGGTTTATCTGAATGGTGAATTCTTTAGCAGTGGCCGCATGGAGGTCGAGGAGATACTGGCCAAGCTCGGCAGTAGTTCTGATAGTTCTGAACTGGCAGAAAAAGAGCCGTTTGATATTCTTGTTGTGGGCGGCGGCCCGGCTGGAGTCAGCGCAGCGATTTATGCAGCGAGGAAGGGGATCCGGACTGGAATTGTTGCCGAACGGTTTGGCGGTCAGGTCAAAGACACGCTTGGCATTGAAAACTTTATCAGCATGAAATATACCGAAGGTCCTAAACTGGCGGAAGATCTTGAGGCGCATGTGAAAGAATATCAGATTGATGTGATGAAGCTGCAGCGTGGCAGTCGCTTGGAGAAGAAAGATCTGATCGAAATTGAACTGGAAAATGGTGCTGTCTTAAAAAGTAAAGCGGTGATTCTTTCTACAGGTGCCCGCTGGCGCAATATTGGTGTACCGGGAGAAACCGAATTCAAGAATAAAGGCGTGGCCTACTGCCCCCATTGTGATGGTCCTTTGTTTAAGGGAAAACGGGTGGCCGTTATTGGCGGAGGCAATTCTGGTATTGAAGCAGCGATTGATCTGGCTGGCATTGTAGAGCATGTAACCGTGCTGGAATTTCTGCCTGAACTGAAAGCCGATGTTGTCTTGCAGCAGCGCTTGAACAGTTTACCGAATGTGACGGTTTTAAAAAATGTTCAAACCAAGGAAATCACTGGTATGGATAAGGTCGATGGTCTTTCTTATATAGACCGCAGCACCGGAGAAATCCATCATCTGGAACTGCAGGGAGTATTTATTTTGATTGGCCTTGTTCCTAATACTGATTGGCTGAAGGGCACAATAGAATGCAACCGTTTTGGGGAGATTATTGTTGACAGTCATGGTGCTACCAATGTACCGGGAGTATTTGCAGCAGGGGACTGCACACACAGTCCTTATAAGCAGATTATTATTGCTATGGGATCAGGTGCGAATGCGGCACTGGGCGCATTTGATTATTTAATACGGAATTGAAAAAAGACGCAAAGGAGATTAAAAGCCTTTGCGTCTTTTTCAATAGATTTGTGCAGGGATTTATTGGTTTTTACCGAATAATTATTATTAAAATAATAAGGAGTGTGTTCATATGACAAATCAACAGCTTCATGACATTGCAATGCTAGCGTTAAGCAAAACAGAATTTACTGCAACTAATAATCCTGCTGGATTGGCGGCAGAAATGTTTCAACAGTATCATAAAATGCTTGATACACTTCAAGAGTTAGATAAGGGCGAAGATAATGTATGCGTAATCGATGATTTTGGTACACCATCGCCAGCTTGCGCTAGAAAATAAAGAGTTATTAAGCCGTTTGAATATCATCTTGATAAAATAGCAATAACCGTAATCGGTTATTGCTATTTTTGTGCAAACTCCAGATAGTTCTATTAGGACTGTAGGGGAGTAGATTATCATAAAAGAACCCGACCATATCATCATGGCCGGGTTTCTAAGTTCCTGATCTTTTGTTTCTTGCAAAGTATCCGGTACAGGGTGCCTTATTTTATATGTTTTACCAGAGAAGCGCCTATACCGACGTATTGTGACGGTGTTAAGGCCAAAAGGCGTTTTTTGTCTTCTTCCGGTAAGTCTACGCTTTCAATGAAGGATCTTATTTCCTCTTCCCCGATAGCTTTGCCGCGGGTAATGGCTTTCAGTTTATCATAGGAATTCGCATGACCATGTTTACGCATTACTGTTTGAACTGCTTCGGACAGAACTTCCCAGGCATGGGTTAAATCGTTTGCAAGGGCGGTTTCGTTTACTACCGTTTTTCTCAGTCCTTTTAAAGTATAAGTAATTGCAAGATGGGAGTGGGCAATACCTGTCCCAATGTTGCGCAAGGCCGAAGAGTCACTGAGATCGCGCTGAAGCCTAGATATAGGCAGTTTGTTGGCCAGATGATCAAGCACCGCATTGCTTAATCCGACGTTTGCCTCTGAGTTTTCAAAATCGATTGGATTTACCTTATGCGGCATGGTGGAAGAGCCAACTTCACCAGCGATAGCTTTTTGTTTGAAATAGCCGCGCGAAATATAAAGCCACATGTCGCGGTCAAAATCCAGAAGAATATTATTAAAGCGGGCAATGCCATGGAAGGTTTCAGCCACATAGTCATGGGATTCAATTTGAGTCGTCAGGGGGTTTGGAGTCAATCCCAGACTTTCAACAAAGGAATAGGAAACAGCTTCCCAGTCCACTTCGGGGTAGGCAATGCTGTGTGCATTGAAGTTGCCGACGGCACCGTTGAATTTGCCCAGATATTCCTGAGACCGGATTAGTTTTAACTGACGGTTCCAACGATAGACAAAAACGGCCAGTTCTTTGCCTACTGTTGTAGGAGAAGCCGTCTGACCATGGGTATAAGCCAGCATGGGTTGAGCTTTTTCTTTTTCTGCCAGTTCTGAAACGGTCTGTAGCAAATTCTCTGCTGCTGGCAGCCAAACATCTTTAATGCCGTCCTTAAGCATTAGGGCATAGGAAAGATTATTGATGTCTTCAGAAGTACAGGCGAAATGGATAAATTCCAAAACATCTGACAATGACATGGCGCCCATTGTTTCACGCAGGAAATATTCAACTGCTTTAACATCGTGATTGGTGGTACGTTCAATTTCTTTAATCCGCAGAGCCGTTGTATCATCAAATTTGCTGACAAGGTTGCGCAAAAAGGTGGTTTCATCCGGTGTAAACGGACGGATTTCGGTAAAATCCGGTTGTTCTGACATGGTAATCAGCCATTCTATTTCTACATGAATACGGTATTTTATTAAAGCCCATTCTGAAAAATAGTCCCCAAAAGGCTGGGTAATTGCGCCGTACCGTCCTTCAAGGGGTGTAAGTGATTTAATACTCAAATCGATCTCACCATTCTCTCAAATTTAATAGCATATTTTCTGTCAAAATATATGCGTATTATACTACATTACAGGTCTAAAACACCATAACTTGAAAGAAATTCTTTTAATTAATTAGTAATAAAAGCGGAAAAACGCGAGAACGGGATTTAGGACTGGCTACAATTATAGTTCTTTTTCACCCCAGTGTTGAGAACAGTATTATTGGCAAGATAATTTGTTTCACTTTATTAGGTTTATAGGGAAGCGGTGCGATCACTTGACGCATGCTTCTCGTATATGACAAAATAAGATCAAATATCATATTTGATCTTATTTATTTGGTGTTATTTAATTTGTATGCATAGGAATGCTATCAAGATTCAGGGCGATTAATCAATGTTGTTAATTGTCTTGAAAGTTGGTTTAATAATGTATTATTGTCATATCCCATCATGATAAGGCCATGCCGGAGAATGGCACAAATTGGCTGGTAGTTCAAGTCGATCAGCTGTAGGCCTGGGCATGTACTAGCTAGATGTTGAATAAGCTGACGGTGGACGAGCTGGTTTTTAAGGACACCACCAGATAGGACTAGGCTGAATTCCGCATTAAGCAGGCCTAGTTTTCTTATGACGGTTAAGACCATGATTTCAAGTTCCTGGCAGGCACATTGAATAATCTGTTGTGCTTGACAGTCGCCTGTTTCGGCCAGGTTTACGATGATTGGCGTTAAAGCGGCAACTTGAGTTACTGAGAAATGCGAACTATAAACCCAATTGATTAGCGCATCTTCATCGCTCAAGGCTAATTGCTTCAATATTGCCGCTGAAATGTCCGAGTATTTTTCCCGGCCATCGTAGCTTTTTAACACATGAGCAATTGCGGCTTTACCAATGGAGTAGCCGCTGCCTTCGTCACCAACCCGGTAACCCCAGCCGCCAACGCGAGTTTCCAAACCTTCTTTAGTGAACCCGCACGCAATGGAACCGGTACCAGCTGCGAGTAATACCCCGTTATTTTGCCCCACTGATCCCTTTAATGTCAGCATGGCATCATTGCATAGATAGACGGAATCAGCGGTGATATTAGCAGCAGCTAATGCTTGATCGACCATCAATGTCAGGACAGCTTCATCTTTTTTTGTATCCAGGCCAGCTAACCCCAATACGACACAGTTCATGTGCAAAGCCTGTTTTTTAACAAGGGTGGTTAATAACACAAGCAAGTTTTCCGTAGCCCTTTCGACACCAATGCTATGATAGTTGCAGGAGTCTCCTTGGGCATAAGCCAATAGCTGTCCGACTCTATTGCAAAGTGCTGCCCGGCACCCGGTGCCGCCTCCATCTATAGCTAAAACGATTGCTTCCTTCATTGCAATTGCCACCCTCTGATTTTTTCTTCTATCATAATACTAGCAAAGTTAAGTTGCAAGGTTCCAGATCACCTAAATTATCCTGATAACAGACAATCACCACAATGGAGTGTGAAAGCGTGACAAAAGAACAAGCATTAGCCAACCAAATTCAGCGAATTGTTGGCGGTAAGGAAAATATCAGTGCTGCAACTTACTGCATGACTCGCCTACGGCTTACGATCATAGACATGTCCAAAATCGATTTGACTGCCTTAAAAAATCTTAGCGGCGTACTCGGGGTTGTTGAAGCGTCAGAGCAACTGCAAATTATCCTTGGCCCCGGTATTGTTGGCCGGGTGGCTGCAGAAGTAACCGCTTTAACAGGTGTGCAAATGGGGGAAGTCCAAGATTTAAAAGCTCAAATTAAGGATAAAAACCATACACCGCTTAAAATGCTCCTGGGGAAACTGGCTGCTATTTTTGTGCCGCTCATTCCAGCCATTGTCGGTTCCGGCATGGTGACAGGTGTAACCAATGTTGCCATTCAATTGGGCGCTGACCCGCAAGGAACGTTTATTACCAGCTTGAATGTGATTGGCTGGGGCTTCTTCTCTTACTTAGGGATTTTCGTAGGCATCAATACAGCCAAGGAATTCTCGGGTACGCCAGCTATCGGTGGACTAGCCGGAATCTTGATTATCAATCCTGCCATCGCTTCCATCACAATCCATGGAATGTCTCTTGTTCCCGGCAGGGGTGGTATATTTGGGGTTATCCTGGTCGCGTGGTTTATGACCATGGTAGAAAAACAAGTACGGCGGTTTGTACCGAATGCGCTGGATATTGTGGTTACACCCCTGATTACCTTGCTCATCGGCGGTTTTGCCAGTTTCTATGTTTTGCAGCCTGTCGGCGGCGTATTATCTGACGGCATTATCAATTTATTTAAGAATCTGCTGGAACTAGGCGGAGCTGTTGCTGGCTTTATTCTGGCCGGAACTTTTCTGCCTGTTGTTATGAGTGGCCTTCACCAGGGATTAGTCCCTGTTCATATGGAATTTCTAAATCTCCACAAGGCCAACCCGCTTATGCCCATCTTGTCTATGGCCGGTGCCGGGCAAGTAGGAGCCACTGCAGCGGTGTATCTGAAAACCAAAAACAGTAAGCTGAAAGAAATCATTAAAGGCGCACTGCCGGTCGGAATTCTTGGCATTGGTGAGCCACTGATTTTCGGGGTTACCTTACCGCTTGGCCGTCCTTTTATTACTGCTTGTATTGGAGCCGGCTTTGGCGGAGCTTTTCAAGCCGCTATGCATGTCAATTCGATTGCCCTAGGTTTGTCAGGAATACCACTGGCCTTTCTGATTCAACCCGGATCTATCGCGTATTATTTGACCGGGATTCTGATTGCCTATATAGCTGGCTTTATCATAACCTGGATAGGCGGCTTTGATGATCTGAAAGAAGAACATGAGCAGCAGGGCCAAGGGGGCGTATGAGTATGTGGGAAAAAGGTATATCGGCTTATGTAGGTATGGGAAATTCTCTTGAGACTATCTATCGTTATCTAGAGCTTGCCCGAACGTATGGCTATACTCGCCTGTTTACATCCCTGCATATTCCGGAAGCCGATGCAGCGGTGATGGTCAATGATTTTCATCAGTTTGTTGCTCATGCAGTGAAGCTAGGTTACGCGATTACTGCTGATATTTCTCCCCGGGCTTGTGCTATGCTTGGTGCCAAGCTGTCGGACTTCTCGGCGTTAAAAAAGCTGGGGTTATCGGCAATACGTCTTGATGATGGATTTTCTCCGAAGCAAATTGCTGGCTTGAGTGTAACGAGCGGAGTGGATATTGAAATCAATGCCAGCACCATCACTCCGATCACCTTGCAGCAAATCTATTCGGCTAAAGCTGATAGTACCCGGATTCGGGCTTGTCACAATTATTATCCTCGTCCTGAAACCGGGTTGTCCTTTGCGCTCTTTGTGGAGCGCTGCCAGCTGCTGCGTGATTATCAGATCCCAGTGCTTGCCTTTATTCCGTCCCGGAGCTGTCCGCGTGGACCGATTTTTGCTGGCTTGCCGACATTGGAAAAACACCGCTTATTTTCTCCGCAGCTAGCTGCTAAAGAGTTATTGGCTTCTCAGCTAGTCGATGGAGTACTCTTTGGTGATCCACTGGTACCAGAAGAAGAATTGGCCTCTGTGGCCAGTCTTGATCCTGATTGTATTGAATTGCAGGTCATGGTAGAGTCCGACGCTTCTGCTGCCGAGCGAGAAATTTTGTTTGCTGCTCACACCAATCGTACTGACCCGGGGGAATGGGTCATTCGCTCCCAGCAAGCCCGCGGTTTGTGCCAGACTGTTATTCAGGCACGGTCAAGCATGCCGCGCCAGCCAGGAGCTGTAACCATCGACAACCAGGATTATCTGCGCTATATGGGGGAAATGCAAGTGGTTCGAGGCACGTTACCAGCCGACCCGCGCGTTAATGTGGTGGCTCATGTTATTCCTGAAGAGCTTTTTTTATTGAATTATATCAGTCCGGGTGGGGCTTTTCGGTTAAAGGAGGTTATTGTCCATGAATCTTGAAAAACTATTAACCGAAGCGCGGAATCCTGATACCCTTGACATTGACAATCGATCCAGTCTGGAGATTGTAGAACTGATTAACCAGGAAGATCAAAAAGTGGCGGTGGCTATTCAACGCATTCTGCCGGATATTGCAAAAGCCGTTGACTTCATAGTTACGGCGCTTCAGGCAGGCGGGCGGCTTTTTTATCTTGGTGCCGGAACGAGTGGCCGGATCGGAATTCTTGACGCATCAGAGTGTCCGCCCACTTACGGTACCCATCCTGAATTGGTGCAGGGATTAATCGCCGGAGGAACACAAGCCATCTTCCGGGCTGTAGAAGGAGCCGAGGATTCGGATACTCTGGCAGCGGAAGATCTAAAAAGCAAACAACTCAATGAATCAGACATCATAGTTGGCATTGCAGCCAGCGGTCGGACTCCCTATGTCATTGGTGGCTTACGCTACGCGAAGTCAATCGGATGCCGGACAGTATCCTTGACCTGCAGTCCTGATTCGGAGATGAGCAAACTGGCTGATCACAGCTTAACGGTATTAACAGGCCCCGAAGTCATTATGGGATCGACACGGATGAAAGCGGGTACAGCCCAGAAAATGGTGCTTAATATGCTGACAACGGCCACCATGATTGGCTTGGGAAAAGTTTATAGTAACTTAATGGTCGATGTACAGACTACCAACGTAAAGCTAAAGGAACGGGCCAAGCGAATTGTTGCCCTGGCTGCTGGCGTCAGTCCCAGCCAAGCTGAAGAAGCTCTGAACGCCGCAAGTGGTTCAGCAAAACTCGCCATTGTCATGATCATGTCCGGGGCTTCGGCTGAGGAGGCCTCCCGTTTGTTACAGGTCGGTCATGACTTTATTTCCAAGGCATTGGCACTGCACAGCAAAACCAAATAACTTGTTGATAGAGAGAAGGATGACTATGTTCAATAAAATCTCCACCTGGTTTTCAAATAAAAAGGAGCCGAACTCAGCTGCTGGGGGCAAGGACGTTGTTGTATACGCCCCCTTGGATGGGCGATTGATTTCCCTTGAGGAAGTTCCGGACCCTGCTTTTGCTCAAAAAATGCTTGGCGATGGAATGGCTATTGAACCGGCTTCAAGAAAAGTACTAGCCCCTTTCACGGGGAAGGTCGTTGCTGCCTTTCCGACTCAGCATGCCATCGGCTTGCGTTCTGCAGCAGGCCTGGAGTGCTTAATTCATGTTGGTATTGATACCGTGACTCTCAATGGCCAGGGATTCCACCTCTTGGTTGAGGAAGGCCAGCTGGTGAAACAAGGGCAGCCGCTTATAGAGCTGGATCTGGATGTTTTGCGTTCATCAGGCAAAGCGTTGTGTACTCCTGTCATCATCACGAACAGTGATTGCTGGCAAATCAAACAGCAATCAGAAGCACAGAATGTTGCAGCGGGAAATGACATCCTATTCGTTGCTCAGCCTGTTGAATAACAATCCAACTCGTTACCAGTGGGTGCACTCATGAGGAGGGATACCATTGAAACAATTGATTCGTCAGGCGACCATCGTTTTTCCTGACCACGTTGCTGCCAATTGTGATATGCTGATTGCAGATGGGGTTATCAGTGCCTTTGGCGCTAATTTCCCCGCTGATAATGCTGCCAATAGTGTCAATTTTTCAGGTGATATTGTAATCCCTGGTCTCATTGATGCCCATGTTCATGGGGCTGGCGGCTGTGACATCATGGATGGCACCGCCGATCACTTGGTTAGCCTGAGGCAGGCTTTGTTACGGGAAGGAACCACGGCTTTTCTTGGTACGACCTTATCTAGCCCAGTAGCACAATTGCTTGTCGTTCTTAAGAGCCTTGCTGCCGGACGCAAAGCTGCAAGCCAGTCTGGTCAGGCCGAGCTGTTAGGCGTTCATTTAGAAGGTCCTTTCTTAACTGCTGAATATAAAGGAGCTCATGTTGATCAATTCATTCCGCCGTCGACTGAGGGAGGGGATGTTGCGGTATTGACGCAGTTGGTGAAGGCCTATCCTGACCTTATTCGGATTCTCACTTTTGCTGTTGATCGGCTGGATACGACAGAGCTGATTGCTTTTTGCCACAGTCATGGCATTATTCCGTCAGCCGGTCATACTGCGGCAGACTATCTGGCCATGACTCATGCAGCTGAAGCTGGATTACGGCGAATCACTCATGCGTTCAATGCCATGCCTGGTATTCATCATCGCAAGCCAGGCCCTATGACTGAGGGCTTGCTCAATGCTGATATCGAACTGGAACTCATAGCCGATGGGGTTCATGTGCATCCGGCGATTCTGGAAATGGCTTTTCGTCTGAAACCTCAGGATAAAGTCACCCTTGTATCTGATGGCACGCGCTCGGTGGGGATGCCGGAAGGGGAATATGAGCTGGGGGGGCTGATGACAACTGTGAAAAATGGGATCGCCCGGTTAGCAGATGGGACCATTGCCGGCAGTGCCTATCCGCTCTTGCAGGGTATTCGGACAATGGTTCAGACGTTGAATCGCTCGTTACCTGAGGCCGTTCGTTTCGCCTCGCTCAATCCTGCCCGATCTTTAGGAATTGCCCATCGCCTGGGCAGCCTGGAACCGGGAAAAGAGGCCACCTTCGTGCGGCTAAGCTCGAAGCTGACTGTAAAGCAGGTATGGGTTAAGGGAGAATTAGCCGTCGAGCGCAGTGCGGGGAAATAAAAGAACCGATGCGAGTATTGAATAGATGATGTCATTTAAAGAGCACCGAGAAGGTGCTCTTTTGTGTTTTATCATATTCTTTTTTTCGTGGTTAACTTTCAGCTTATTTGGCAGCGGATTAATAAACAGACCATAGCAATAAGCTCAATAGTTGGTTGGCGTTATGCTTAGAATTTGATTATGAAAGAGTTTTAGTGCGAATATTTTGTTTTTTTGCAAAATTACAGGGTGATTTTAGAGGGAATAGCAGGAAAAATGTCGAAAAATAATTGTAAAATTTATTATAATTTTCGAAAATTCATCTGCGAGCACTAGATATTATGGAAGAAATTCAAAGGAGACGATACGTTGGACAAGAACATAGCCAATAAAATTGTGGACTTTATTTTTGACGAAACTGGGTTGTATACAATTGTATGTGACAAGTTGGGGACAATTGTTGCTGCAAAAGTTGCTTCCAGAGTGGGCAGCAGCCATCAAGGGGCTCAAAAGATGATCAGAGAAAAAGCGGAGCAGTTTGTTGTGACTGCTGAGGATGAGGAACGTTCAGGTGGTACTATGAAAATGGGCGTTAACTTGCCCATTGTGTATAATCATGAATGGATTGGCAGTTTTGGTATAGGCGGCGATCCTGTAATTACGAAACCGATCGCAAAAATTGCTGCAGGTATTATCCGAAAGGAGCTGCAAGAAGCGGAACGTGCAGGTCTGTTACGAGAACAAGCACAGCAAGTGACTGATTCCATTACTACGATTGCGGCAACCATCGAAGAGTTGAATGCTTCTCAGGAGAACTTGATGGCGACGATGCAGGGAGTTGCTGTCTTATCCAATCAAGTATCGTCGGATGTTAATAACACCAATGGTATTATTGCTGTCATCCAGCAAATTGCTAGCCAGACCAACCTGCTAGGTCTTAATGCCGCTATTGAAGCAGCTAGAGCAGGGGAACAGGGCAGAGGATTTGCGGTAGTGGCTGAAGAGGTTCGCAAACTTTCGGCTGAGAGCAATCAGTCAGCCAAAGATATTAAGACTACTCTTGACAATTTAAGAGTGTCTATGGAAAAAGTTATTGGGCATACACAACAGACAGCTGGCATTACCCAAGAACAAGCTAAAGCAACACAATCGATTACCGAAATGGTCATGGCATTGAAAGAAGTTGGCGCAAAACTTTTACAAATGGCACACAATGAAGAAAATACTGTTGCCTAAAGAGATTCGTATAGTAGAAAAGCTAGCGATAGTGTGTAAATGGCAAAATGCCATCTTCTGCTGCGAGGATGATTTATTTTAAACATAGGAAATACCAAGGAATTGAAGTTGTTGCCAGCATCATCAACTTTATTCCTTGGTATTTTTACGTCATTAAATCAATTGATAAAATAGCCCGTGATTTGAACAATGCCAATATAGTTTACCGTGCCCTAACTTATGAAAACGAAATTGCATATTCCATTCAGGGTATTGCTTTACAATAAACACTTTATCTCCTGTGACATAAGCCACAAATGAGATATAATGTTCTTTTCTCATTTCATGAGAGGATGAAACATAGAATTCATCTTCTACGGGTTCTAGATTTAGTAAATGCTGCTCGTTCGCTTTTTCTGGCACTAATGCTTCTAATCGCTTTCCGCAACATGAGATATGAGCATCTCCTGTTGCTGTCATAAGATTGTTACATTGCGGGCAGACATAAAATCTAAGCTTTTTCATATTTCCTCCAATCATTTCATTGAGCTCAATTTTGCCTAATAGGATTTCTTCAATATTGACTCCAAGGATTTGTGACAATTCCGGGAGCAGGGATACATCAGGACATCCGAGGCCGCGCTCCCATTTACTAATTGTTTTATCGCTGATATTCATTAAATCAGCTAATTGCTTTTGAGTCATATCTTTTTCTTTTCGTAAATGATAGATTAATTTGCCGATTTTATTGCAGTCCATTCGTGTCACCTCACAGAATTTAGTTTAAAATACATTAACAATACATTCAATAAACGAACCGTAGAGTATGTCGGTATAAAAATATAAGTATGTTTTAACATATAGGAATAAAGCGGCTAATATAATTTAATTAAAAAAGATCAATAAAACTGATTAAATTTATCACTGCGCAATACCGAAAAACTATGATAGTATGAATGAAGATACACGTGAATATCGAAGTGTAACATGACTGTAATGAATGGTAATTTATCAATAATGTAATAAAGGCTGTGAGAAGGAATAGTAGCTGCAACGTAATTTCAGAAAGCTGTTGGATGATGCGAAACAGTATGAACAATGCAGTGAACTCGCCTTGGAGCTTCTGGCTGAAATAGAGTAGGCCATGACGGATTCCCTCGTTATCGGGATAGGCATTAAAGTGCTGATGAGTGTATGTTGATCATGAAATAGAGTGGTACCGCGAGAGCTTTGTCTTTCGTCTCTATAATTCCGTTTTTTTACGAATTATGGGACGGAAGACTTTTTGCTTATGGGGTATCAGAATGGAGGATATAATGGAAAACTTCAAAAACTATCAGAGGGCATACTTTATGCCGCCTGAGGTATCTTATGATTGGGTTAAGAAAGATCACATTGATAAACCGCCAATCTGGTGCAGTGTTGATTTAAGAGATGGCAATCAGGCACTGATCGAACCTATGAGCCTTGAAGAAAAGCTGGAATTCTTTCAGATGCTGTTGGATATTGGTTTTAAGGAAATTGAGGTGGGCTTCCCAGCGGCATCAGATACGGAATATAACTTTATCAGGACGTTAATTGAGAAAAACATGATCCCTAAAGATGTAACCATACAGGTGCTGACACAAGCCCGCGAACATATTATTCAAAGAACATTTGAAGCGGTTAAGGGGGCTCCGCATGCGGTAATTCATTTGTATAATTCTACATCTGTTGCTCAGCGGGAGCAGGTATTTAGAAAAAGCAAAGAAGAAATTAAGCAGATTGCTGTTGATGGTGCAAAATTATTGCAGAAGCTTGCCGCAGAGACAACAGGCAAATTTTCGTTCCAATACAGTCCGGAAAGTTTTCCTGGCACCGAAGTAGATTATGCACTCGAAATTTGTAATGCGGTACTTGATGTATGGAAGCCGACTCCTGATCATAAAGCAATCATTAATTTGCCAACAACAGTAGAAAATGCGATGCCGCATGTATTTGCAAGTCAAGTGGAATTCATGAGTAAGAATTTAAAGTACAGAAATGCCGTTGTACTGTGTCTGCATCCTCATAATGACAGGGGGGCTGGTGTCTGTGATGCCGAATTGGGAATGCTTGCAGGTGCTGAGCGAATTGAAGGCACTTTATTTGGCAATGGCGAGAGAACCGGAAATGTCGACATCATCACGCTGGCCATGAACATGTTTTCCCATGGGGTTAATCCTCAGCTTGACTTTAGCAATATGCCGGAAATATGCCAAAAATATGAGCGGTTAACCAGAATGCAGGTGCATGCCCGCCAGCCATATGCAGGTGAACTAGTATTTACTGCGTTTTCGGGATCGCATCAAGACGCGATTGCCAAGGGCATAAATTACAGAAAAGAGAAGAAAACCGAGATATGGTCAGTACCATACCTTCCTATTGATCCTAAGGATGTCGGGCGGGAATACGAATCAGATGTCATCAGAATTAACAGTCAGTCTGGAAAAGGCGGTATTAGTTATATCCTGAAGCAGAACTATGGAATGACTATTCCTGCCAAGATGCAAGAGGAAGTCGGCTATACTGTAAAAGAAGTCTCTGACAGGGAACATAAGGAATTATCGCCGCAGTGGGTATACCAAATTTTCGAAGATAAGTATGTAGAGAATACTCCTTGTTTTCATATCGTAGACTACCGATTTAAACAGGTTGACGGTATTATGGCACAAGTCAGCATATGTCATACTGGAAAGATTAAAACAATTGTGGGAAATGGTAATGGACGCTTGGATGCTGTTAGCAATGCGATCAAGCAATACTTTGGCATTCATTATGAGTTAGCAGTCTATGAAGAGCATGCGCTTTCCAAAGGTTCGTCCTCCAAGGCCGTTTCCTATATTGGCGTTAGCTGCAATAACAAAGTATACTGGGGAGTTGGAATTGACAATGACATTATTCAATCTTCGATTGATGCCCTGGTCGTTGCTGTCAATAAACTAAATGAAATTCAGGGCGATAGTCAATGCAGGGATGAAAGAATCAATGAAATCATGAATTATATCCAAACAAACTATTTAACGGTTACTTTAGAGGAACTGGCAGAACAAATGCATCTGTCATCCCCTTATCTATCTAAATACATCAAGGAAAAGACAGGCGAAACATTTGGTGAGTCTGTTAGGAATGTCCGGATGAAAAAGGCTTGTATTCTTTTGAAAAATGGAAGTACGACAGTTGAAAATATCGCGGAGAGTGTAGGTTATCCTAATGTGGAACATTTCAACAGATTATTTAAGAAAAAGTTTGGAATGACTCCTGTTCAGTTCCGTAACAAGAAGCAAATGTGATATCAGTATATAAAATGTGCCATCTCGGGCTGGTAGGTTTTGATTGTTGAATTTTGAGATGCAGAATGATATAGTATTCTTAACAAAAACGATTGGAGTTGAAAAGATGTTAAAACTTTCTTGCTAATTGATCAGCATAATAAAATGTTGGGCGTGGAATGCCTCTTGTTTTGTTGTGCTTATGCAAGAAAGTTACTCATTCTTTTCACTCACCGAATATATCCTTGTCGTGCCCAATGATTGGGCTTGGCTTTGCTGTATTGATGAGCTGCAAGAAAGTACTTTCTTGCAGCTCATATTTTTATACAGGAGGATTGATCGGATGTCTTTAATAAACGTAACAAAATTAACTTTTAGCTATGACGGCAGTTATGATAACATCTTTGAAAACGTGAGTTTTCAGATTGATACAGATTGGAAATTAGGCTTTACAGGAAGAAATGGCAGAGGTAAGACTACCTTTCTTAACCTACTGCTTGGCAAATATGATTTCAGTGGTTCGATTTCGGCAAAAGTAAATTTTGAATATTTTCCGTTCAAGGTGACTAACCCCGGGGATAACACCATTGAGGTTATTGAGCATATCTATCCAGACTATCTTCATTGGCAAGTGCTGCGTGAGTTATTCTTGCTGCAAGTGTCAGAGGATGTCTTATATCGTCCTTTTGAAACTCTTTCTAATGGAGAACAAACTAAGGTATTGCTGGCGACGTTGTTCCTTAAGGAAAATAGTTTCTTGCTGATTGATGAGCCGACCAACCATCTTGATATGAGTGCAAGAAAAAATGTCAGTGACTATCTCAAAGCTAAACGCGGTTTTATTTTGGTTTCTCACGATAGAGCCTTTCTTGATAACTGTGTTGATCACATTCTTTCCATTAACAAAACAAATATTGAAATTCAGAAAGGAAACTTTTCTTCTTGGTGGGAAAACAAAAAAATGCAGGACAATTTTGAGCTTGCAGAAAATGAAAAACTTCGCAAAGATATTACCCGCTTGTCAACCGCCGCAAAACGGACATCGGAGTGGTCAGAGAAGGTGGAAAAAACAAAGCTGGGAACGCGTAACTCAGGGTTAAGACCCGATAGGGGCTATCTAGGTCATAAGGCTGAGAAAATGATGAAACGTTCTAAAGCAATCGAAGTAAGACAGCAATCAGCGAGTGAGGACAAGGCGAAGCTGCTCAAAAATATTGAAAGCTCTGAGCGGTTGAAAATTTCCCAACTTAACTTTCATGCGGACCGCCTTATCGAGCTTGAGAATGTATCGATATTCTATGGTGAAAAGACAGCTTGTGAACGTGTAAGCTTTACTATTGAGCAGGGTGAAAGAGTGGCGCTGTGGGGCAAAAATGGTTCAGGGAAGTCGAGTCTTATTAAGTTGATTGATGGAGAAAATATCACTTATACAGGCTCTTTTAGAAAAGCCAGTCAGCTTAAAATCTCCTATGTTTCGCAGGATACCTCATATCTTCGGGGTAATTTAACTGATTATGCTGCAGAACACAATATTGATGAAAGCCTGTTTAAGGCTATTTTAAGAAAACTGGACTTTTCAAGAGTTCAATTTGAAAAGGATATGTTGGATTTCAGTGGTGGACAAAAGAAGAAAGTCCTGATCGCTAAAAGTCTTTGTGACAAAGCTCATTTGCATATCTGGGATGAACCACTGAATTTTATTGATGTCATTTCCCGCCTGCAAATCGAAGAGCTGTTGTTGCAATACTCACCAACTATTCTGTTCGTTGAGCATGACACTGAATTTTGCAAAAATATTGCAACAAAAATTATTGAACTTTGATTGTCCGCTCTAGAAAACTTCATAAAGATTAACCTACGCAGAATACGAGGAGGTTCATATGCAGCGTATAGCTGAGGTAGAGCCTTATCCATGTGCTTCGTAGTTGTTGTAGGAGAAAGAGGTAGATTGGTTATTACCAATCTACCTCTTTCAGTATCCTGTCGATGAGCTATAACGGGGTTACTGGTGCAATGAGTTGAATGCTGTTCAGGTTCAATGCGATGATTCCGGACAGAGTTATGGTTGTAGGATTAGCACCACTAGTACCTGGCGCTAGTATTGTGACACCTGTTGATCCAAGGTCGATCAAAAGAAATTCAGAGTTCGCTGTATCGCTATTTACCTGTGGAAAAGTGATGTGAATACGATCCTCAATTTCTGCTACGAGCGATCCGGTTAGTACATAAGGGATACCACCTGTGCCGTTATTTGCAGTGGCGCCATTAGTCAGTACAACATGAACTTGTACGCCGGGAAGAAGTTTCAATGCTTGAAGAAATTGGGGGAAACTATTGGACATCATATGTCCTCCTCTCATTAGATGCTCCTGGAGCCTATCATATAATATGAAGTTGTTATGTAAAATGATTATTGAAATTGCAATTTATTTTTCTTGGAAGAAGTATCCATTATGCTATGAATCATTACCTTGCTAATGGTGAAAAAGTCTATTTATTTCTGTCGGGTTTGGGCAGGATTTTAATTGCTTTACGCCCAAGTAAAGATTTGTAACACTGCGATTGATTCAAAAATAATAGATAAGGATAATCATGAAATGTATAAGAATTTATTAAAAGAGAAGCTGCGCAGGCGCGAAGCTGTAGCAGGTTGTATGATCCAAGGGTTTCACCCAGCGTTGATAGAAATATGCGGTCTTGCCGGATTCGATTTTGTATTTATCGATGCAGAGCACAGTGCTCTTACGCCAAGCCATTGTGAGGAACTTGTGAGAGCAGCGGAGGTTCGGCATACAATACCGCTTATTAGGGTGCCAAATGCTGAGCCTGATACCATACTGCGTTTTATGGATATTGGGGCGATGGGCATTATTTTGCCAGGCGTTTCAACAAAAGAGGAAACTGAAAAAGCGATCCGGGCAATAAAATACTACCCTCAGGGTAACCGCGGGCTTAATGCAGTCAGGGCATCTGATTATGGGATGACAAAACCATTGTCCGAGTATGTAATGGATGCGAATAAAGAGACCGTTGTTATTGCAATCATTGAAAATACGATTGCGATAGAAAATCTTGCTGAGATTCTCGCGGTTGATGGACTTGATGGAGTGATTCTTGGCACTTCAGATCTCTCGCAATCTCTTGGAGTACCTGGCCAGGGGCAACATCCAAGCGTGCAACAAGCCTATCATCGGTTTGTAAATGAGGGCTTAAAATCAGGGAAAGCAATAGGTACTGTAGTAAGGCCAGGAGAAACTGTCAAAGAATATTTGGATGCTGGGCTGGCCATTTTGATAACGAGTGCCTATTCTCTTTTTGGCAAAGAAGCCAAGCGTTTCGTGGGAGAATTTAAGTAAAGGTAAGCATACCAACGGAAATTGTAGTGATGGTAAAAGAACAAGCCTTAACCTTCGCAAAATGAAGGTTAAGGCTTGTTCTTTTTTAGGCATGATGATTTAAAACTCGATTTTCTGCTTCTTTAAAGTGGCGATAGTCAGTCCAAAGCTGCGGGGGAATGAAAATCAGTTTTTATCGAAAAAGTTTTTCGAGGACCTTTTCTGTTACTTTCTCTGTGACTTTTTCCTTTACTTCTGCGCGTGTTGTCGGCAGGTTACGGTCTTGCAGTTTTGCCATCACACTTTGGCTCAGTTGTTCAGGATAAAAAACTCCGAAATCAGTCTTCATCGCTAAGTTACTGACCTCGGCTTCAGCCGAGCCCTGTTTGATGAAGTGTCCGGTTAGGGTCTGAAAAGATATGTCATAGGCTTTGCCGTTATAAATGGTGAAATTTCCTTGGACGGTAGCTGTCGCAGTAGAACCAGTTGCCGTTCCCGTAAGCGACAAGGGTCCCTTCACATCTTTTTCGGTTAGTTGTGAGGTATCAAGGCCGCTGCCAGAGATGGATAAGGTGTATTGCTCGGTATCCGGGTTGATATTGCCGCTGGCGGCAACGGAGCCGCCAATCATGGTTCCCTTAGCTGTCAGCAATTGTAACATTTGCTGCGTATAGGAGAAAGTCCCGTTGATACCACTGATCATCATATTTCCAAACTGAAGACTGTCTAAGGTGAAGTTACCGGACAGCACGGGTGCTAACACAGAACCAGTCACTTTACCCTGTGCCGCCAGTAATCCTCCAGCCTGCAGATTAGGCAGCAGCGCTGACGGGTCACCAGCAGGCATTTGGACAGCGAAATCAAGGCTTTTATCCCCCGATGGCGCTGTTAATACTTGCCCGGCAGCTGTAATAGCCTGACCTTTATAGAGCGCCTGACCATTGATAAACTGGATAGCATTGCCTTGCTTTTCAAATTGGGCGCTGCCTTGAGTGACTACCAGAGCTCCAGTGGTATTTACACCGGAAAAGCGTCCTGCTAACGTCTTTAACAGCATGGTTCCTGAGGGTTCATCCTGGCCAATTTTAATCGTTAATTCATCAAGAACACCGCTAGTTAATTGAATTGGATCGTCTGCAGCGGTGAGTTTTAACTTAGCCAAGTCCATTCCGTTGGCTGATAAAATCATTTCCCCAGCACTTTGGCTTCCCCAGTGGCCATTTATACTAAGGGCAGCCTGATCTACTTTACCAGTCGCAGAAAGCCCAGTTTGATTTTCTTGACGAAAATCAAGTTCGCCGGTCAACTGAGCCACCGTTTCTTTGAAAGAATCTGTTTCCAGATTTAGTTTGCCATCCTGAATTTTTACTAGCCCTAAAAAGTCGGCTTGATCCTTTGCTTTTGGCTTGAGCAGGCCGTCCCAACTCAGGCGATCCTGATGATAGGCAATCCAGAATTCTGGCTTTTCAACAGTCACACCTTTTATCAATTGCGGCCCCAACTGCCCTTTTATCAAATCACTCCAGTTATAGCTAATATGTACCCGATCTATCTTGGCTAGCAGATTACCGGCTGTATCCAGCACCTGCACTTCCTTAGCCTCCACATTGCCTAATATGGATAAGTTGATGTTTCCTACAAGGATTTGTCCATTGACAGCCTCATTGGCTCGTGTCAACAATGATTGCTCGGCTGCTTGCCGTACTTTGCCTGCGGCAAATTGAAAAAGAATGGTTCCTGCCAAAAAAACTACAGCAAAAATAAGCAAAAGAATTTTTTTCTTGCTCCATTTTATTTGGGGTTCAATTACTGCTGTTTGTTGTTTCTCGATCACGGTCACTCCTCCAAACTTTCCTGCAGTGGGTTGCCTGATTGACAGCATCCTTGATATCTGACTTGTTTGCTGTCTGCGTTACTATTATTATACGGTGTTAGGCGTAGTTGGACAAGCTTAATGGCATGGTAAGATTTGCTGGCTGTAACTACAATGAATGCCAAAAGGAAGGTAAGAATTATTATCCCATATTTTTCCGTTTTTTCTTAGTATAATTTCAGTAGTTTTCTTATTTCAGAATTTTCAATCTTAAGCGATAATTGAATCATAAGCTGGCTGCCTAGCTGCATGTTATAGTGTGGCCATATTACATAGAGGAAAAAAAGGAGGAAGATTATGGTTAAGCATTTATCTATGCTGCTGGTCCTTATCTGTTTAAGTCTTTTAGCAGGAACCGTTTTTGCCAAAGAGGTTCCCAAATACTCGGATCAACTTCCCAAATATGAATATACCTTAGTTAATACATTCGAAGTTAAAGGGCGCCAGGGGATTACTACTGATGGTGAGTTTTACTACGTGAGTGGAAGCAAGGCATTATACAAGTATGATAAGAATGGAAATCTGCTGCTTGCAAATGAGAACCCCTTTGAGGGATACGCTATTGCTGCTAATCATATTGGAGATATTGATGTTTTCAATGGTGAAATTTTTGTTAGCGCGGAATACTTTATGGATGGGGTTGGCAAGGATATTCAGATTGCCATTCATGATGCGGCAACTCTGAAGCTTAAACGTACCTTCAAATTTGAACCAGCCAGCGGGCAAGAGGAATGTTCAGGTATTGCTGTCGATAGAGATAAAAGAACAGTTTGGATGTGTTCTTGGGTAGGCGAAGAGAGCGGTCGCTATTTGTATGAATATAGCTTGGATACTGGGGCTTATTTACGGAAGGTACACGTGCAGCCTGTCCCACAATGGGTACAGGGGGTTTATTACTATAATGGCGCCCTTTACCTAACGGCAGATGATGGTACTGCCGATCTTAATGAGCCTGACCATCTATATCGTGTGGATATTACCGATAAATCCTATGCGAAAGTGGTTCTGGAGAAGAGCTTTACAGAAGTTAAAAGACAAGGTGAGATCGAAGGGCTGGCGGTTGATCCCAAGACTGGGGAGCTATTGGTTCATTTCAATCGAGGTTCTCGGATTGTTCTCGGCATGGTAAAGGGTTACTATCCTGGCTATGATAGAGAAATCTCAGAGGTATATCGTTTCAAAATGGTTCCACGTCAGTAATCTTTGCGGCCTCAAAATATTACAAAGTGTATAGTGTAAATTATCTTTGGAAATGATCCCTACTAGTAGGGATCATTTTTATATTATTCTAAGCCATGCTATGATATGTATAAGACATACAACTACCGAAAGAATTGAACAATTTGGATGAAAATGAGGTATAGAGATAGGATGGATTTTCAATATATAGAGGGCTATATTTTCAGTAAAGCAATAGTTGAAGCATTAAAGGCCTTAGGGTATGAGAAACTGACTAAAGTTCAGGAAGAGGTAATACCATTAGTGCTCGCTCAGAAGGATATCATAGTGAAGTCTCAGACTGGTAGTGGAAAAACAGCCGCGTTTGCCATCCCGGTTTGTGAAAAGATAGAAATAGAGCAAAAAAATCCGCAGGTCTTGGTTCTTACACCCACTAGAGAACTGGCAGTACAATTAAAACAGGATATTTCTAATATAGGGAGATTTAGAGGAATCCGCTGCGCCGCTATTTTCGGCGGACAACCTATGGAAATACAAAGAAGAGAATTAAGACAAAGAGTACATGTTATTGTAGGGACACCAGGGAGAACCTTAGACCATATTGCAAAAAACACGTTGGATCTAAAAGAAGTGCAATATTTCATCATTGATGAAGCTGACAGAATGCTGGATATGGGCTTTATCGAGCAGGTGGAAGCTATTATCAAGATGCTGCCGGTTAACAGGCTGACCATGCTGTTTTCTGCTACGATGCCAGATGAAATTCAAAAAATGTGTCAGCAGTACATGAATAATCCTATCAAAGTAGAAATTGTTTCAGAAAGTCCTAGTATGGAAAATATCAGGCAAGCTTATTATGAAGTAGAAGAACATGAAAAGCTTCATGTAATGATGAAAATGGTCTATGTTGAGCAACCAGAGAGTTGTATTGTCTTTTGCAATACGAGAGACAAGATAGAGACTGTTTTTAATAGTTTGCAGCACAAAGGCTGCTCCTGTGGAATGCTGCATGGAGGCATGGAGCAAAGAGAGCGGCTTCAGGCTATTCATGATTTTAAACGGGGAAGATTCCAATTTCTGATTGCGACTGATGTGGCAGCCAGGGGATTGCATATCGATGAGGTGTCACTCGTGGTCAATTATGATATGCCGCTCAGTAACGAAAGTTATGTTCATCGAATTGGCAGAACAGGGCGAGCTGGGAAAGTAGGCGCGGCGATTACACTTGTCACTAAGAATGAATATAAGGTTTTGCATGAGATCGAAGAGTATCTTCATTATAAGATTCCGAAACAGGAAGTTCCGTCAGAGGAAGAAGCGTCAGCAGGCAAAATGGCGTTTAACAATCGTGATGTCATTGAGCCTATCATAAAAATTGATAAAAGTGAAAAGTTAAATAGCCAGATTACCCGAATTCGAATCAATGCAGGTAAGAAGACAAAGATGCGGCCAGGCGATATACTCGGAGCGATAAGTGCCATTCCAGGTATCAGCGGAGGCGACATTGGCATTATCGATGTCCAAGACACATGCTCCTATGTGGAGATTTTGGGCGATAAGGGAGGTCTTGTGATGGAGGCGCTTCTGTCGACAAAGATTAAAGGGAAGATCCATACGGTAAAAGAGGTGGGCTTTGCTAATAAGTAGTGAATATTTCTAATCAGTTCGTAAATTTCTGACTCCTGTAAAAAATGGGTGATAATAATGCGATGGTTCTACTCTTTAAACGTGTAGGACCTTTTTTTATTTGCCAGCATCGCTGTTTAACAGGCGGTGATCGTCTTAGAAAAGCTGGGGACAGACCGTTTTGATTACTTTGATTCTGTAGATGAATAAGTTGAGATGGGACGATACTTCCTAGACAAGGGCTAGAGTAAAACGCTCCTGTAAAACAGTCTAAACTTTTGCCAACCTAGGTTTAGGCTGTTTTTTTTGAAGTTGGATTTAGCCTTTACGCCTATATACTTAAGGCCCCTGATAATGGATTTTTGAGAGTCTATTATCAGGGGTTTCATTTATTGCAGATCTGTAAACCAGCTTGTGATAGAGACGGAATCCTTTAATATCCAGTCACCCTAGATGATCATGTAGTGATCCATGAAAGAAAAGCGTTAATTTAGTAATTTTTCCCATAATCTGGACATACTTATTATCCAGACACGATATTAGACACCGTGATGATTAGAAATAACAAGGTGTCTTATAAAACCGTGAAAGGATGGTGAAGTAGGTTCATGGGATAAAGTTGATGGCTGTTTTAAAGATGGAAATTTATTTTACTAACTTACTCATTCGTAGAGAAAGTGGCTAATGTTTTAAATCAATCGCAAAGTCGGAGAAGTAGATAAATGGGAGGATTAAATCATGTATAAGAACAGGTGGACTTCTTATCTGGCAATAATTGCAATATGTTTCTTTGTGCAAGCTATATGTGTTGTACCAGCATTAGCAGCTACCGATAGCGTTAACGTACTTACATGGGGAGAAAAAGGACCCAAAGGCGATAAGGGAGATAAAGGTGATAAGGGCGACAAAGGCGATAGAGGGCCACAAGGGCCAAAAGGAGATACAGGGCCACAAGGGCCAAAAGGAGATACAGGGCCACAAGGGCCAAAAGGAGATACAGGGCCACAAGGGCCAAAAGGAGATACAGGGCCACAGGGACCCAAAGGTGATACGGGGCCACAAGGACCAAAAGGCGATAGAGGGCCACAAGGACCAAAAGGTGATACAGGGGCACAGGGACCACAAGGCGAAAAGGGCGATAAAGGCGACCAAGGAGTAAAGGGCGATAAAGGCGATAAGGGCGACCCAGCTGATACGGCACCTATTTATGAGGCAATTGAAAAAGTAGATGCTAAGGCTACAAACGCTGCAAATGCAGCAGCTAATGCTCAAGCTACTGCAGACAATGCGCAAGGAACCGCTAACACAGCAGTGAATAAAGCTAACGTTGCTCAAGCTACTGCCAACACAGCACTTGTAGTAGGTGGGGCTGCTTTGGCAGTTGCCGTTGATGCTCAAAGTGATGCTGCACATGCTCAAGCAACCGCTAATACAGCACTGAATAAAGCCACTGCTGCTCAAACTACAGCTACAAGAGCAGAGAATAAAGCTGATGCCGCTCAAACTACAGCTACAAGAGCGGAGAATAAAGCTGATGAGGCTCAAATTACAGCTACAAGAGCGGAGAACAAAGCTGATGAGGCTCAAATTACAGCTACAAGAGCGGAGAACAAAGCTGATGCCGCTCAAACAACTGCTAATACGGCCGTGAACAAAGCTGATGCTGCTCAAGAAACTGCTAATACGGCTGTGAATAAGGCAGATACTGCTCAAACAACTGCGAATACAGCTGTGAATAAAGCTGATACTGCTCAAACAACTGCGAATACAGCCGTAAATAAAGCTGATGCTGCTCAATCAACGGCGGACAGAGCACATACGCGTATTGATGGACTTGCTAAGGATCTTAATAGCTTGTCAAACCGGGTAGATAAAGTTGGTGCTTTGTCTGCAGCTATGACTGCTTTGGCACCATTAGATTATGACCCACAACAACCTACTCAGATATCGGCAGGTATTGGAACTTACGGTGGTGAGACAGCAATTGCTCTCGGTGTTTACAGCTATGCAAATGAAAGCATGCTCTGGAATGCAGGTATTTCAGTTTGCGGCAGTGAGACTATGGGGCGTGTAGGTATTACGTGGAAAGTAGGTAAAAAGGGAACTGCTGCTGTAGCAACTGATGCTAGCCATGCTGCTGCTTCAACTGCTCCAGCAACTAATACGGCAGAGGCTATGAATACTACTTCCGCTTCAGCTGAAGCACCTAGCGCTACAGCAACTCCAGAGAAGGTTGCTGCTTAAGGATTCAAGATGAAGAATAGAGCGTATGAACTTCTGCTTTACTGATATTAAAGATTGGAGCCAAAAGCCAACAACCGTTGCGGTTGTTGGCTTTTGGCATGATGGCGATTGATTGTGGGTGATCTGTAACAACAAGTAACTAGTTAACATATTATACAATAAAACCATCAGGTAGGTGAATTGTTTGAAATGCGAAGGATTATCTGGGAAAATCATAGTACATGGGAATCCCGAATATGAGCAGGCCAGGCAAGAATATAATACGGCAATCAACCAATATCCTGCGATCATTGTGTATTGTTTTGATACCTGTGATGTAGTTCATGCAATACGTTGGTCAAGGGAACAGGGAATAGAACTGAGGGTCCGATCTGGCGGTCACGACTATGAGGGATATTCAAATGGAACGTGCAAGCTGGTCATAGACACATCCCCTATGAATAAAATAGAATTAAATCTGCTTAATGATACTGTAAAGGTACAGGCAGGTACGAGATTATTGGCCCTGTATGAGTTTCTTTATCAATACGGTTATACTTTTCCTGGTGGAACATGTCCCACTGTAGCAATATCGGGTTTGGTTTTAGGCGGTGGTATTGGATTATCCACCCGCTATTTAGGCTTAACCGCGGACAGTCTATTAGAGGCAACTATGATCGATTTTGAAGGAAGTCAGCTAACTGCAAACTATGATTGTAATTCAGAATTGTTTTGGGCATTAAAAGGAGCGGGCGGCGGTAATTTTGGTGTTGTAACTGATTATACATTCCAGTTGAAAAAGGTGGATCAGATAACCTTAATTCAGCTTAGGTGGGATGATAATACGCTGGCTAGAAATATCTTTCTACAAGTATGGCAAGAAATGCTGCCTCATTTAGATCGTCGGTTAAGTCTATTCGGTGGAATCTACAAGGTTGGGGCGTGGGTAAACGCATTTTTTTATGGTCATCCGGAAGAAGCAAGACAGATTTTGCAGCCACTACTAAATATACCAGGCTTAACCTTAGAAATTATTCAATATATCCCGTTCATTGAGGCTGTAAAAGCAATTGGGGCTATGTATCCGAAGCAGGAATCCTTCCAGGCAGCGGGCAGATTTGCTCAGCGAGAGTTTTCACAAAATGAGTTAGAAAGACTTCTTGATATTATCGATCAAGCGCCTTCGATCCGTACTTCGTCAATACGTGTATATTCGCTGGGCGGTGCCGTTCGCGATATCGAATCAGATGATACTGCCTTCCCTTATAGGCAGGCTGACTATATTATTGCAATCGTATCATCGTGGGAAAATAGAGATGAAGCAGAAGCCCATAAAGAATGGGTCAGGGCTGGCTTTAACTATCTTTATACAATTACGCGGGGATCGTATGTAAACTTTCCTTATAGCCAAACACCGGAATATCAACAAGCATATTTTGGGAGCAATCTATCAAGGCTGCAGGATGTCAAAAAAGTATATGATCCCTGTAATATATTCAGCTTTCCTCAGAGTATAAAGCTTCCATGCTGAGACAGTTTGACTTTGTATAAAATGGATTATCATGAATTTGAATGCTAGTGCTGATTTTATCACTCCAAAGGATAACAGCGTTTGTTGTCTTTTGGAGTGATATATTATTAAGGCAAATGAGTGATCAGTGTTCTAAGCAACTATTTAGAAAGTAGAATTTTAATAAGTATTGAAAATGATTATCGATAGTGTTAGAATGTTAACAGTCATTGCAAAGGATTTTATGAATTAATTCAATCTGGTCTATAAAAACACTATTTGCAAATGAGCTTAGAAGGCGAAAACACGGAACTCGTTCCTGTGTTGATCCATAAAATGAATGAGGGAAGTGTTAAGAAAATGTGTACTTCGTGTGATGCAACGTTCAAAATATTTTCTGTTGAAATTGTAACTCAAGCTCCGGTTCATACAGATATGGAATTATATCAGGAAATAGCTCGCAGATTATTTACGAATAAAATAATCTCAAATATTAACGTTGGTAATAATAGAGCTTATACTGCAGAGGATCGGCAATTTTTTGGATTTGATCTGCATTTAGGTAATCGGTACAACCCTTTGACCGTAACTCTTGGGAATGTTGAAACTGCGCTGAATGGTATTCTGGATCATTTTGAAGATTATTACGAAATGAAGATCCAACTTAATGCATAGTTGATAGCCGCAGCCCTTAATCATGTGGGCTGCGGCTATTTTTTATAGTGGAATTGCAGTACATCCTGCTAGTGAGTCTGCAGGCCGGCTAATTTTTTGACAGACATTCAGGTGTTTATTTGTCAAGTGTGAGAAAACTATGATAGTATATTAGCATAATAAAAACCCTAACTGGTTTTTCAAAAATTAACGAATGGAGAAATAAATGATGTCTGATTTACCCAATTGCCCAAAATGCAATTCAGAATATACTTATGAAGATGGAGCGATGCTCGTCTGTCCGGAATGTGCTCATGAGTGGACTGTCAAGTTAGAAACTGATAGTGAAGATAGAAAGGTAGTTAGAGACGCAAACGGAAATGTCTTAAATGATGGTGACTCCGTCACTGTAATCAAGGATTTAAAAGTAAAAGGAAGTTCATCGGTCGTAAAAATTGGGACAAAGGTAAAAAATATTCGCCTAATTGATGGCGATCATGATATTGATTGTCAGATTGATGGGTTTGGAGCCATGAAATTAAAATCTGAATTTGTCAAAAAGGCATAGATGCCCTATTTTTCATTCAAATCACTGATGACAATAAAACTCCTATCAGATCCCCTGGGATTTGGCAGGAGTTTTCTATATCTAGGTAAAAAGTAACTGAAGCTACAACTAAATGAATAGGTAGTCTTTTGCATCATTTTTCTTTGTGATGTGCATCATGATCCAGAATATTTATAGTGGGTTATTAGGAATTATAATGGTTATTATTGCTTTTGCGAAAGTGTGTACTTCATGATTTTCCTGATAAAGAATTGGAGCTTATAACCTATGAAGAAATATAAAAAAGTTTATGTAGAAATCACAAATGTATGTAATTTAAAGTGTGATTTTTGTCCTGAAACTAGACGAAAAGCTGAATTTATGTCTGTAGCGACATTTGAACAAATCCTTGATCAGATCAAGCCTTTTACCGATCATCTATACTTGCATGTAAAGGGAGAGCCATTATTACATCCTCATTTAGGCTGTATGCTTGATATCAGTTATGATAAGGGCTTTAAAGTAAATATTACAACCAATGGAGTTCTGATCAATCAAGCAGCAGAATTGTTGATTCAGAAACCAGCTGTGAGGCAAATCAACTTTTCACTCCATAGCTTTGATGGGAATCAAAATACAATCTCTAAAGACGAGTATATTGACAGTATTCTTCGCTTTTCTACTAGGGCAATTTTGGAATCAACGATTATTATTGCTTTAAGGCTATGGAATTTGGATGAGGCATTAAGTACCGAGGATCAAAGAATAAGAAATTTAGCAATCATTCATAAGATTGAAGAGACGTTTGAACTGCGAGATAAAATACAGAGTAATTTATCTGAGGCAAAATCTTTTAAACTAGGGGATCGAATCTTTTTACAGCAAGATCATGAATTTAAATGGCCTGATTTAAAGGAACGAGAGGATGACTATAAAGGATCGTGCTGGGGGCTGCGAAATCAGGTAGCAATTTTAGTGGATGGTACAGTGGTACCTTGTTGTCTTGATGGAGATGGGATGATAAGTTTAGGAAATATTCATGACAGCAAATTTTCGGATATTATCAGTGGAAAAAGAGCAGAAGCGATAAGAATGGGCTTTTGCAATCAGCAGGTCGTAGAAGAACTTTGCCGAAAGTGTGGGTATAGAAAAAGGTTTAGCAAATAGTATTTTTAATTTAAAGGTGGAGAGTAAAGATGATGAAAGAAAAGCTTCTTTTTATTTGTTACCCCAAATGCACGACTTGCCAAAAAGCACAAAAGTGGCTTGAACATCATGGGATTGCCTATGAATTGCGCAATATCAAAGAACAAAATCCAACGGCAGCAGAGTTGGATGAGTGGCGAGGAAAAAGCCAGGTTCCGCTGCGTAAGTTTTTTAATACAAGCGGGATGTTATACAAGTCCTTAGCGTTAAAAGACAAGTTGTCCGTGATGTCTGAGACCGAGCAGATGGCGCTGCTCGCAACAGATGGGATGCTTGTCAAACGCCCGCTTGTCATTACCGATAAAAAAGTTTTGGTAGGGTTTAAGGAAGCGGAGTGGGAGACCCTAACAATGAGTAATTAGTTGAAAATTGACTATTATACTTGGCATAAAGCCTTTCTATCTACAGCCTGGGGCGGCTGCTCCATCCAGCCCCGCTGAATCATGATTGTTATTCCTTTGTTGCCATACAGCATAATTTTTGGCACAAACAAGGCAAACTTGGTAACCAAATCTTTTCTCATCGAGACAGATAAAGAATAGGTGACTAAATAAAATCCAGTTGCTGCTGTGGTAGCGATTAGAAACATCATGAGGCGATCTGAGTATGGTGAGATTATAGAGCTGGTTACCTCCATTGATACCGGTATGTTGCCAATTTCTTCTTCATCTTTTAGGATTTTATTGAAGGTCTCAATCTGTTGTTCGGCTAGTTTTTTACCTTTCACGAGATACTTCTTGATTTCTTTGTCTTTTACTACTTGTATAAAGCCTAGGAGCAGCAGCAACCCAATATAGTTTCGCTCTATAGTAGAAAAGACCTCACCTAATTCAAATACATTAAGCGGTCTGGTATTGCCAAGCAAAGCATCTATAAATGAATCTTGCTTTTTAATGAATTCTGCTTGAACAGGATAGCTGATTTTTGGCGGTCTATCGTAAATTCCCTTTGAGAGCATCATATCAAGTGCTTTCAAATAAATCTGGGTTGTTGACTCTAAAATTTGATGAAAAAAAGTAACGATGTCTTGTCTGGCTACTTTTGTCAGTGTGGCAGCATAATCTGCTAATCCCATTTGGTTATAACGATAGACGAAGCTTAATGCATATAAATCTGTATATAGCGGCGGGGCATCTAGATTAACATCGACGTCAGAGAAACCTTGAGGAATAGGAAAATTTTCGTCAGTGAAAATTTTAGCGGTCTTTCCGATATTATCAGTAAGTGCTTGTATTTGCTCGTTTAGCAATGGTTTTATTTCTTCATCTTGTATGTATTGATTAGAATGACGGAGAAAACAAAGGACAGCAGTACTTTGCAAATAGTTCTTCCACAGTGCGGCTATCTCCGGCGAAGTTAAATCGATATGATGTTTCAAGACAGCTTCCCCCCAGTAGCTTAAAGGTTTAGTCTAGTTTCTCCACACAAAAATGAACTATTCATACAGCCTTAGTAACTAGTCAGGAAAAGCGTGGTTTGTTGAATTATCAGGATATGGAACATGCTCCGGGTTAGTTTTCGCGATCGTTTGTTGTATTATCATTACTGAACTCAAAAAAGGTCTGAGCCCTCTTATTAGGCTCAGACCTTTTTTATAAATCATACAGCGCAAAGTATCGATGAATAGTTCGCGATTCAATCAATAGCGAACCAGAAATTTCATAGGATCTACAGCACTATGATTTACTCGAATTTCATAATGCAGATGCGGTCCGGTACTGACCCCTGTACTGCCGACATAAGCAATGAGCTGGCCTTTTTTTACGTTTTGACCGATGGTTGCGACTATTTGTGAATTATGTCCATAAATAGTTTCTAGTCCATTACCGTGATCGATTTGCACAATATTGCCATAGCCTTCTGACCAGCCGCTTTTTACAACCTTGCCATCAGCAGTTGCGACAACTGGCGTACCGGTGTTGCTGGCAATATCAATTCCTTGATGGGTTTCACTTGCTCCTTCCATGGGTGCATTGCGCCAACCAAAACCAGAGCTGATTGAACCACTGGTTGGCCAGATAGATGGCGTAGCCGCTAACTTGTCAGATTGCACCGCGGCATTGGTGGAGTGAGCCAGGCCGGCTTGTTGCTGGAAAAGTGCCGAATCGATGCTAGTGTTACCGTTTGACTCAACAGGATGATGAACTTTTGCCAAAATACCAATAGGAAATATGCCAACTAAGCATAATAACATGATAATGGATTTTATTGAAAAAAGCTTTAGATTAATGCCCTTTTGGATTAGCTTGTATGCTTTGTTTAAAATAAGCATTATATATTTCCTCCTGAAAAACAAGAGGCCACAACGTTGCAGCCCAGATTGGATTTTGATTCATGTTGGGACACCTTGGCGACTAACTTACATTATACCTGATTTTCAATGGGTTGTGTGGCCTTTAATTTTGACTTATTTCTGCTCGGTCCTAAGACTTGACGGCAAAAGCTAAAAGTGAGAACATAGTACTGCTAAGCACTAGCTATTGGAGTGACATCAGTGAAGAATTTAATTCAAAAATATCGGCAGTACATTGTACCGACTATGCTGTTAGTTATAATGGTACTAGCGATAGGCTATCATTTATTACCCGATTCATATTGGAATCAGTACTTTATTCCGGAAGCTCCTGCTCAGGTTACTGTCGTATCACTCGGCAGTGCGAATAAGCCGATTAGGTTGCTCCGAACCGGTTCAACAGCAAAATCAAGCAATATTCCAGTTAATACCGAGTATTCTGGCAGCCTGAGCGAAATTTATGTAATAGAGGGCCAAGCGGTTAAGGCTGGCCAGCCGCTAGTTAAGCTTGAGGCCTCTGCTGGTGAGGGGCCAAGTGTAAACACTCCTGCAAGCGGAGTTTCTGCACAAATACAAAATCAGTATGAAAATGCACTTAAAGACTTTAATCGTTATCAAGCCTTATATGAACAAGGAGCGGTTTCGCGACGGCAATTAGAAAATGCCAATGCTCGCCTCAAGGAAGCAGAGGCAAACTTAGGCAATGGTCGCAAAATGTCCGCGACGCTTCAAGGAACTGCCACTATCGTAGCACCCATCGATGGTATTGTGACAGGTCTTGCCGCAGGTTCCGGCACGACCGTGCAAGCCGGACAGCAACTGTTGGTTCTGGGTGGTGGTCAAGATATAGAAGTTGTTGTGCAACTCGCACAAGCTGATCTGTATTTGGTTCACTTAGGTACTGAGGTAGTCATCGCTCTGCCAGGGCAAACGATGACGGGGCAAACTGCTAGTATTGATCCTGTAGTGGAAGCAGACCAAATTTCATCTTTTCTAGCTCATATAAAGCTTATGGATAAGCCAGCTGCGGTATTAACTCCTGGTATGTCGATAGGCGTTCATATTGATACCGGACAAATGACATCAGTCGCTGTACTTCCTACTGTTTCCATATTTCATGATGAGCAAGGGCGAAGTTTTATCTATGCCGCCGTTCATGACAAGGCTGTACGCCAAGAAATCACAGTTGGTGAGGCTCTTGGTGAATTTACAGAAATTACTTCTCCGATGGCGCAAGACACCATGGTTATTACAAGCAATGTTGATGAGTTAAAAAATGGATCGACCATTGTAATCAGATAATTTATAGAACCTGTTAAATTTCGTGCGAATTTGGCAGGTTCTATTCATATTATTTAAAGATGGGCAATGGTTACTGAGAGGGAGTTAGATGAAATGTTTTCTTCGGTGAAGGATTTTTGTTGTTTGTAGAAAACATGTACAATGTGTAAAGCTATTAGGCTGAACATCAAAGGATGGTGGGGTATGGAAAGCGATCGGATTTTGATTTTAAAAGGTAATATTATTTTTACTCCTGATGCTGAAAATTTTGAAATCCACCAGGATAGCTATTTGATTGCTTGCAACGGTGTAATCAGTGAAATCTGTACAGTTATACCTGAGAAGTATCAAGGGATTGCAATTCATGATTATGGAACGAAACTCATCATTCCAGGATTTGTAGACCTGCATACTCATGCTGCTCAATTTAACCAGCGAGGGTTGGGCCTTGATTATAAATTGCTAGAATGGCTGAATGAATATACTTTTCAGGAAGAGAATAAATTCAGTGACCCAAGCTATGCGGCGTTGGTTTACGAGGCATTTGCTGATGAGCTTATCGCTCAGGGAACAACGCGTGTGGTCGTGTTTGCTACTGTCCATCAAGACAGCAGCCGGATTCTTTTTGATATCCTTGCCCGAAAAGGCATTGGTGCTTATGTGGGCAAGGTCAATATGGATAACAATTGCCCTGCGTTTATGAAAGAAGATACTCAGGCTTCATTAGAAGCGACAGAAGAATTAATTAAGGAATGGGTAGGTAACGCTCTGGTTAAGCCAATTATCACTCCCCGCTTTGCACCTACCAGTACCCGGGATTTATTAAAAGGACTAGGTAATTTAGCGAGGGCTTATCAACTGCCAGTTCAGTCACATTTATCGGAAAATCCAAGTGAAATCGAGTGGGTCAAAGAGTTATTTCCCGAGCTCATGGAGTATCACCGCGTGTATCTTCATTACAATTTATTTGGTCAGACTCCGACCTTAATGGCACACTGCGTACATCTTAGCGATGCGGCTATCCAAAGTATGAAAGAAAATCAAGTCGTGGCAGTGCATTGCCCTGACTCCAACATGAATTTGACAAGTGGGATTATGCCGGTGCGTAAATTATTAAACGCCGGCGTAAAGGTAGGGTTGGGAAGTGATGTTGGGGCTGGGCACAGTTTGTCTATGGCTCAAACAATCGTTAAAACTATACAACTGTCAAAAATAAGTTACACACTTGATAATCAATATGAGGCGCTTACTTTGCCAGAAGTATTTTATATGGCTACTAAAGGCGGCGGAAGTTTTTTTGGTCAGGTTGGGAGCTTTGAACCCGGATATTGCTTGGATGCCCTAGTGATTGATAATAAAATGGTTGGAAGCGAGCTGTCACCGGCTGAAACCCTCCAGCATTTTATTTATACTGGAAATCCTAGTAACATTGTTGCACGATATATTGCCGGAAGACAAATGAAGTAGATCGATATAAAAGATGATGACTAATATAAAGCGCCTGCAATCGATTGCTGATCGATTGCAGGCGCTTTATATTAGTCATGTCATATGCGGTAAGACCTTTTTGTATCAAGGCATAATGTGATTTCATGGTAGATTTAGATGAAATAATTATCGCCTTATAGTATAATTATGCAGGAGGATTTATAGGATTGGAAGAAATGAATTTAATTAAGCCAATATTTGAAAAATAACTATGATGATGTGTTAATGCTCGATATAGTTAGAGCTTCAAGAAGAAGGCTAATGGATTTTCTTTTTATAGACGAATAGAATAAAATTATAGTATTAGTTATTTTGATATGTAAAAATATGAATAAAAGGTGGTTACGTTATGAAAAAACCATTGTTTATCGGCTCGGCGGTAGCTATTGTCACTCCTTTTACCGAGACTGGTGTTGATTATCAAACGTTAGCTGAATTAATTGAGTTTCAAATTAAAGGCGGAACAGACGCCATCGTGGTCTGTGGTACCACGGGCGAAGCTTCTACTATGCCTGATGACGAGCATATTGCTGTAATCAAATTTGCAGTCGATACAATCAATAAGCGGCTGCCGGTTATTGCGGGCACTGGAAGCAATGATACCAGGCATGCTGTCGAGTTATCCAAAGCAGCAGAGGAAGCTGGTGCTGACGGAATATTATCCGTAACTCCATATTATAATAAGGCAACTCAAAAAGGATTGTATGAGCATTTCAAACTCATTGCCAATAACATTAATATTCCAGTGATTTTATATAATGTACCAAGCAGAACAAATTTGAACTTGAACCCTGAAACAGTACAGGCATTAGCGGAATTTGATAATATTGTTGCCATCAAAGAATGTAATCTTGGTCAGGTTGGGGATGTTGTGAATTTATGTGGAGAAGATTTTTCGGTTTATTCTGGTGATGATAATACTGTTCTTCCAGTCCTTTCGTTAGGCGGCAAAGGGGTTATTTCGACTATGGCGAATATTATCCCAACAGATACACACAATATGGTTGAGAAATTTTTCCTAGGCGATATTCAGGGAGCGATGAAACTGCAATTGCAGACACTTAACTTGATTAAAGCCTTGTTTAGTGAAGTAAATCCCATCCCTGTCAAAGCAGCTGTTAATCTACTCGGTTTCAAAGCTGGCTCATGTCGTATGCCTTTGACTGATCTCAGTGATCATAATCTTGCGATTCTTCGTTCTGAAATGGAAGCCTACGGTCTGATCAAGTAGAAGCTTTCTTCGAAAAACGAGTCACAATCTGGCAATGTACCTTCCTCGAATAAATTTATGCCGTTATATTAGAACGGTTGCAAATGGAGGAACAAATGAAGGAAATGGCTATTGCACAAGATATTTTAACCATTGCCCTTGATACCGCAGGCCAGCATGATGCTAAGAAAGTTAAATCGATTTCGGTGTTAATCGGTGAAATGAGTGACATTGAATCAGAATCGCTAATGAGTTGTTTCGAAAAATTAGCGGCAGGAACGATTGCAGAACAAGCGGAATTGAAAATTACCCCTGTTCCAATTGTTGTATATTGTCATGAGTGTAAAAAGAGACTGACAGTTGACCGATTGCATTTTATATGTGCGATATGTGGATCAACAAAATTAGAAATTTTGACAGGTGACGGATTGCAATTAGAAGACTTAGATTTAGAATAATTGGATCAGTCAATTTCTCAAATATAGATTGGTGTTGTGTAGCTTAATCTAACAGAAGTTAGTATAATGATGGTAGGTTACTATTCCTGTCTTTTATGTCTAAAGGATTTCTACAACGCAGTAATTTTAAAATATGTGAGTAAAGGAAGCGTGTTATTTTGGATTTAAATGCATTGCTGGCCGAAAAGAAGAAAAAAGCAAATGAACAGCAAAAATTTTTTGGTAAGAACACGAAATCACCGGCTGGAAACAATCAGCAGCGGCAAGTACCCATGAGAAAAAGTGGACGGGGAAAATAAGCGTACGCTTAATATTCAAGCAACCCATATATCATTGATATATGGGTTGCTTTTTTTGTAGTCATGTTTTTTTGATTATGAGATAAACGCTATGTTACTGCTAGACGATGACGAGTCGCAAATAGCAGGAAGTAGTCATTTATTGGCGAATTATAGTATTTTGTTGAAGACCAAATATTTTCTAGGGGGTTAATCAACTTTATGGAAATGAACTTACTGGAGCTTCAAAAATTATTACAGAACTATGGTGTTTTAATTAGCTTTTCTGGCCGGTTTACCCAGATTATCATAGAAGAGCTGGGGGACGCAGTGAAAAAATATTTAGAAACAGAAGCGACTTCGCAGAATGATACATACAATGTGTTTTCGGTTTTTATTGAGCAGACTCAAAATATTAGAAACTATAGTTTTCTAAAAGCGGAATCTCTGCTTGGGGATCGAATTGCAAACTCTGGTATTGTTGCTATTGGGAAATCCGAAGAAGGTTATTTTGTATCTTCAGGCAATCTTATTGAATGCAGCGATGTTCCTTCGCTTGTTGCAAAATTGGATTTAATCCTGCCGTTAGATAAAATTGGTTTGAAAAAATTATATAAAGAACAGATGAAAAAAGAACTTCCCCCTGAGGCTACCAGTGCAGGCCTTGGGCTTATTGATATGGCGCGTCGTGCCAGTAAGCCTTTGACTTATTCAGTCGTTAAAATAGATGACAAGCTTTCATTTTTTACATTAAAGGCCTACGTTTGAGGAGGATAGACATGGAAGGTTTATATATTGAAAAGACGAAGTCGACTCCTGAAATACACTTCGATCCAACCAATTGCAAACTACGTATTGAAGGTCAGTCATACCCTGAGAATGCTTTTAAGTTTTATGAGCCGCTTTTTGCTTGGCTTGACAGTTATCTACAACAACTAGAGCAGGAAGTGGTTCTGGAAATTTATTTTCATATGCCATATATTAATACAAGCAGCTCTAAATGTATGATGATGCTATTAGAAAAGTTGGATGAAGCTTATCAAGAGGGAAAAAAGGTTGCAGTCCGCTGGTATTATGATGTGGAAAACGATACCGCGTTAGAATGTGCTGAGGAATTTAAAGAGGATTTAGTTATTCCATTTGAGATTAGCTCAGTGGAGGAAGTCAATGGATGAGTTGAACAATGGCCACGAACCGCAGCTGTCACGTCCCGGTAAACAGGGTATTATGTATGATAGCGGGACGATTAAGGTCATTGTTTTTGCATGTATTGTTATTATTTTAGCGGTTGCTCTTACCGGAAGTGTTAGTTATTTCATTACTAGAAATGCTGTTGTAGACAAATTGAAATCCAGGGATTTAGTTTACATTACCGAATCCATTGTTGCGAAAATCGATGGCCGTATTGAACGCGCAAAAGAAACTGCGGTGATTCTAGCCAAAGATCCAACACTTGTCCAATGGGTTTCTAATGGTGAGCAGGATGAACTGTTAGGTAAGTATTCGCAAGCGAAAATTAATGATATTGCACAAAATCACGATTATGCAAATTCGTTTATTGTAAGTGCAGTTACGAATAACTATTGGGCAGAAGGGTTTAGTCGTATTCAAACCATGTCCAAAGCGAATCCGAGTGATAACTGGTTCTTTGATACCCTTCAATCGGGTAAAGCTGTAGAATTAAATATTGACTATAATAGTAAAAGACAAGACACATTTGTTTTCATCAATGCACTCGTTGGAGATGTCCAGCAGCCTATCGCTGTGACCGGGGTAGGGTTAAGTCTGCAATCGATTGCTACAGAGTTTCAAAAATACAAGTTTGGTGAGCGGAGTAATTTATGGTTAGTTGACAGCAAAGGTAAGATTCACTTATCAGATAACATTCATGATAACGGCAAATATCTCAATGACTTTGTTCCAGTGGAGGTATTTACACAAGTTATTCATGAAAGTGAAACCACTTCTACTCAGCCGAACGTAATTGAATATACAAATGCCAATGGTGAGACTATTGATTTAGCTTATCAATTAACAAAGTCTACCGACTGGAAAGTGGTATTTCAAATACCGCGCAGTGAAAGCATTGCTCTTCTTGGCAACATTAAGCTCAATACGGCTATTGCCAGTCTTGTGGCTTTATTTCTCATGATCTTTGTGTTTTATGTTATATCGCAGCGGATGGCTAATCCTTTAAAACGAGCGCTTCTTTTAACTGAGGAAATGGAAAAACAGGTTGGGGAGCGTACTCGTGAGCTAGTCGATAAGAACCAAAAAATTATGGACAGTATTGATTATGCCAAAAGGCTTCAGGAATCAATTTTGCCTACCAAGGAAGAACTTAGTGCGGTTTTTGATGATTATTTTATTTTGTGGGCTCCACGTGATGTCGTTGGCGGCGATTTCTTTTGGGTTCGGCAAATTGATGCTGAACGGAGTCTGATTGCAGTAGGCGATTGTACGGGTCATGGAGTTCCAGGTGCTTTTATGACGATGGCAGTCAATTCCGTTCTTAAGCACATCGTTGATCAGAATGTCACTGATCCTGCGCTCATATTGTCCGAATTAAATTGCCGAATGAAGGAAATTTTGCACAGGAATAACCAAAATAGAATTACTGACGACGGCTTAGATATCGGTATCTGCTATATAGAAAAGAGCAAGAAACTGGTGTTTGCAGGTGCAAAAGTACCCTTGTTCATCAGGCAAGGCAGCCAAGTCCATGTGCTTAAAGGCGGAACTAGGAGTATTGGCTATCAGCGATCAAGCAATACCTTAACTTTTAATAATCATATTTGGGAAATTCAAGCTAATGACCAATTCTATTTGACAACAGATGGATATATTGATCAAAATGGCGGAATAAAGGATTTGCCTTTCAGTCGTAAGCGTTTTATTTCGGCAATCATTGATCAGTCTGATTCTGAATTGTCAAAGCAGAAAGACACATTTGAAAGTATCTTAAATCAATATCGTGCTAATGAGCCTCAGCGGGATGATATCACGCTGTTAGGATTTTGCTTTAAATAAATGGGGGATGTGTAGTGGGCATGGGCAAAATTAATATCGACAAATGCTTGTTCGAAGCCGAGGAAAAAATTTTAGAAGCAGCCATGGCTGATCTTGCCGATGAACGCTTTTGCAGTAATGCACTTCTATCACGTTATAAAATTTTGGTGAATCATTATCGTAAATTATTGAAATTAACGAAGAAAATTTTTCATATTAGTGACAGTCAGGGACAGGTACTTCAGCGTCATCAAAGTGAGATTCAGAATTTACTTGATAACGCCAATCAGGGGTTTCTGACATTTGGCCGTGATTTCAAAGTAGACCGCCAATACAGTGCTGAGTGTACACGGATTTTTGGCAGAAAGATTGGCGGCAGATCGATCATTGAGCTTTTAGGGCAAGCAAGTCCGGAATCGAGATTAAACTTACATCAAATTCTTGAACAGGTTTTTGAAAGTACCAGAGGTGCGGAAGGCGAGCTCTTACAATGCGTACCGGCTATTTTTTGTATTGATGATAAGGATATTCGGGTAGAGTGCAAACTGATCGAACAGTCAATGGAATTCACTGAAGGTAAGTTGGTCATGATGATTCTAACCGACATTACGGACCAACTGAGGGCAGAGGAACAAATTCGCTTCTTAAGTTATCATGATAAGCTAACTACGCTTCATAATCGTGCTTATGTCGAAACCTTGCTGCCTGAATTGGAAGGACCAGAGGCTTTGCCTATGAGCATTATTATGTTGGATATGAACGGGCTAAAGCTGGTTAATGATGTTTTTGGTCACCAACAAGGTGATTTACTGTTGATAGCTATGGCTGATGTATTAAAGAAATCCTGCCGAGCCAGCGATATTATGGCTCGCTGGGGTGGTGATGAATTTGTCATTTTACTGCCGCAGACTGATCAAGAAGATTGCCGGAAGGTGTGCTCGCGAATTCAGGATTTGTGTAAAGAGATTACTGCTTGTACCATCCCGTTGAGCGCAGCAATTGGGGCAGCTACAAACGATTCTGGTGTTGCCAGACTAACAGAAATGTTTAATGTTGCGGAATATCGAATGTACAATGATAAGCTGCTTAGAGGGCGCGAAGTGCGCAAAGAGATTGTAGGCAGTCTTGAAAGCATTCTTCATAATCGCTGCTTTGAGAATGGTGGGCATAGTGAGAGAGTGAAGCGGCTTGCGTTTGACTTTATCGAATTTATCGGTCTTGATCTTAACGATCATGATCGTAAGTCACTGATCCAGCTTGCGATCATGCATGATATTGGTAAAGTTGCTATCCCTGGGGAAATACTTGGTAAAGCAGCGCCGCTAACAACTGGTGAATGGGAGATTGTCAAGAGTCATAGTGATATTGGGTATCGGATGGCTCAGTCTATGGGCGAACCAACTGTAGCGGATATGATACTGGCTCTTCACGAGCATTGGGATGGCACTGGGTATCCTTATGGTGTTAAAGGCGATCGTATTCCTAAGTTAGCTCGTCTTTTTGCCATTGTGGATGTCTATGATGTTCTTACCCATGATCGTCCCTATAAGGCTGCAGTGGACAAGGCAGCGGCATTAAGGGAGATTGAGCTAGGGTGTGGGATACAATTTGATCCGGAACTAGCAGAACGCTTTATCCGTTTTATGACTTTTCATGCGGATTAAATGCATCAACACTGGTGTACGAGAGGGCACTTTTTGCTTATTCAAGCAAGCAGGAAATATTTAACATGTTGTGGAATTAACTTACAGATCATGCGATGTTCAGCAAATAGATCATTATACTGGGCAGTGATAGGTGAGGTACAATGAATAATTCAAACCAGGGTAAAAGTTCTATTATGGATAAAGTGAATATGGAAGCAATCGAATATTTTTGCCGTCAGGTATATTATTGCGACCCATATACTTCTATGCATGCAGAGCATGTGGCAGAGCTTATGGCTGGTCTGGCCAGTCAAATTGGAATGTCTTCGGATGAAATCAGTTTAGCGTTTATTGTTGGATTAATTCATGATGTTGGTAAAATAAAAATACCTGGTGATATTCTTAACAAACCTGGCCGCCTTACCCAGGACGAGTTTAATATTATGAAACTGCATGCTGAGTATGGTGCCAACATGCTTATTCAAGTTGAAGGTGCTGAAGCGATTATTCCGATTATGCGTTATCATCATGAAAGGTATGATGGGAAGGGATATCCGGAAGGGATTGCTGGAAATAGGATTCCCTTGTTTAGCCGAATGTTAGCCATTTGTGATACTTTCGATGCGATGACGACACAACGCTGCTATCGGGAACCAGTTAGTCTGGAGTTATGTATTGCAGAAATTAAAAGCTGCGCGGGAACACAGTTTGACCCTGCCTTATGTAAATTGTTTATCGATTTTATACAAGATCGATTTGGCTTTATGCTCGAGGCCGCCAGCTGCGTTAGCGAAGCAGTAACAAATAACCCTGGTGTATCAAAAAGATACTAATCTAAGTTACGCCCTCTATGCCGCACCTTTATGCAAGTAAAGGTGCGGTTTTATATTTTGTCAGCAGCTGTCAAGTGGCTTGAAGCTGGTGCGACTGCTTGCTTTTATTCGCAGTGCTGAAACCGGATTTCTACTAAAAGTATGATTAGATTCTTTTGCGGAGGGCTGTGTCAGTATTAAGGTCTTTATGTGAGCGTGTACAGGAGACATTTCGTTACTAAAATAAAAAGAATATTTATTTTCGCAGGCAGGAATTTATTTAAATAGTGTGAATATTATTACAGTAAACGTTTACGAAAACGTTTACAAAACAAATTATGGAAGGTTGATTGGACATTGAGTCATAGTAGCAATCGAACAAAGCGTATCACGATCAAAGATGTGGCTCAAGCTGCTGGTGTATCTATTGCCACTGTATCCAGGATTTTAAATGGTCAAAGCGGTGTGTCGCCAGGATTAATTGCTCAAGTTCAATTGGCTGTAGAAGAATTAGATTATCAGCCCAATGCAGTTGCCAGAGCATTAAAAGTACAAGAGTCGCGCAGCCTTGGTTTAATTATCCCTGACATTGAGAATCCCTTTTTCCCAGCTTTGGTTCGCGGCGTCGAAGATTATGCTCAGCAAAAGGGCTATGCACTAATATTATGCAATACAGATGGACACCCTGAAGAAGAAGCAAAATATATCAAATTTCTCCTTAGCAAACAAGTAGATGGCATCCTTTGCGTTGCTAATCTTTCGTTTGATGAGCATAGTGCATGGCTCAAGCAAGTGGCTGTGCCCATTGTTTTATTAGACAGGCGTATTCCTGGTGCGCCGTTTTCGACAGTCTTGGTCGATAACACCAAGGGGGCTGCAATGGCCGTTGAGCATTTAATTCAGCAAGGGCGAAGACGTATTGCGATGATTGGCGGCAAGGTGCAGTCACCGACGAACATTGAGCGAGCCGAGGGGTATATTCAGACCCTTATGCTTCACGGACTCCCTTATTCAAATGAACTTATTGTCAATGCTGATTTTACTTTTGAGGGCGGATTTGCTGCAGGCAAAGCCCTGATTGATAGAGGCAAGAATTTTGACGCTGTTTTTGCTGCCAATGACATGATGGCAATAGGCGTCATTGAATGCTTAACCCAGCATCACGTTCAGGTGCCGGAGGATGTTGCCGTAGTAGGCTTTGATAACATCCGTATGGCAGGGTGGTATAAGCCGGCATTGAGTACGATTAGTCAGCCAGTCTATGAGATGGGGCAGATTGCCGTAAAAATGGTTTTGGAGCAGATGCTGGATAGCACAGTTGAAGCACAGACTGTGATGTTAACGCCCGAATTAATCATTCGGCAGTCAAGCTTAGGAAGGGAGTAAAAGCTGATAATGAAAAAAACGGTATTAGTAGTAGGCAGTCTTAATATGGACTTAGTTGCAGTTGCTAAACGATTACCTGATAAAGGCGAAACTGTTTTTGGTGAGAGCTTTGCAACCTTTCCGGGCGGCAAAGGAGCAAATCAAGCCGTAGCAGCCGGGAAGCTTGGTGCTACAACCGTTATGGTTGGCTGTGTGGGACAGGACAATTTCGGCAGTGAACTATTGCAAAGTTTAGAAGCCAATCGTGTAGCCAGCAGTTTTGTTAAAAAAGTGCCAGCTAGCACCGGTACAGCCTTAATTACCGTGGATGCTGAAGGCTCCAACACGATTGTGGTGATCGGTGGTGCTAACTTAGCCTGCAGTAGTGCTGAGGTTGATCAAGCACTGGCAAACATTGATCAACCGGGTATCTTGCTGGTACAGAATGAAGTTCCTCAGGATACTGTTGAATATGCCATTCAGGCAGCCAAAGCCTGTCATTGGACAGTCATATTAAATCCCGCTCCGGCCCGTGTATTAAGTCCGGCAATGATACCATTAATCGATATTGTCATTCTGAATGAAACTGAGCTTTCAGTATTAGCCAATTGTCCAGTAAACTCTTTTGAAACTGCTGAGCTTGCAGCCCAAAAGCTGCTTGCTGATGGGATTGGAACAGTCATTCTTACCATGGGTGCGAATGGATCGTTATGCTGTACTGAAGAGGAACAGTTTCGAGTAAAGCCCTATGCGGTTAAGGCTATTGACACAACAGCTGCAGGGGATGCCTATGCCGGAGCTTTGGCTTCAAGTCTAGCCCGAGGATCATCTTTGGCTGACAGTTTGGATTTTGCGTCAGCCGCTGCCGCTTTGGCAGTAACTAAGTCCGGGGCTCAGCCATCGCTGCCCTGGCTCGATGAAGTGAATGATTTCGTCAGGAAAGAGAGAGGCAGAGTATGAAAAAAATCGGAACAATTAATCAACCGCTCAGTGCAGTCATTGCAGGAATGGGACATGGTGATATGCTTGTCATTGCCGACTGCGGATTGCCAATACCTGCTGAAGTTCCGCGCATAGATTTGGCTTTAACAGCTGGTATTCCAGGATTTTTACAAACGTTGGCAGTCATTCAGCAGGAATTGCAAGTGGAAAGTGCTGTGATTGCGACAGAAATGCCCCAAAGCAGTCCAGAACTTTATACAAAGCTGATGCCAATGCTTGCTGGCATTGAGGTAGCGGAAATGAATCATGAACAATTTAAAGAGCTTACTCAGCTTGCAGTCGCTGTTGTGCGCACCGGTGAATGTACGCCCTATGCGAATATCATCCTAAAATCCGGCGTGATTTTCTAGGAGGTATTCTAGTGGACAATATGCCAATTCTAAAGATGCGCGGCATTTGCAAAAGTTTCCCTGGGGTAAAGGCACTGCAGGACGTAACGTTCACCTTAAACTCGGGTGAAATTCATGCGCTGCTGGGTGAGAACGGCGCGGGTAAATCAACTTTAATGAAGATCCTAAGTGGTGTGTATCCAAAAGATGCTGGCGAGATCGAAATCGCTGGACATGTCGTTGAGGTCACTAATCCTAAGACTGCAGCTAAGCACGGTATCACCATCATTCACCAGGAGATGAATTTAATCCCTGCACTCACAGTGATGGAAAATATTTTTTTAGGACGGGAACCAGCTAACTTGTTTGGGTTTATTGATTGGCCGGCGATGGAACGCCTAACGCTGAAACTTCTTGGTGAACTTGGTACTGATATTGCTGCAACAGATCTCGTTTCAGATTTGAGCATAGGCGAGCAACAAATGGTAGAGATAGCAAAAGCCTTATCCTATGAAACCAAAATTCTAATTATGGATGAGCCTACTGCTGCTTTGACTGAACGGGAAACAGAAAAATTATTTGCCATTATGCGTAAGTTAGCTGCAAGTGGCGTTGGAATCATTTATATCTCTCATCGGATGGATGAACTATTTGCTCTGAGTAACCGGATCACTGTCTTACGGGATGGAACTTACGTGGCGACAGTTGAGACTCAAACAGCAAGTTATGATCAGTTGATCAAAATGATGGTCGGGCGGGATGTATCTGTCAGGTTTCCCAAACAACAGGTAGCCATTGGCCGTGAGGTGCTGCGGGTTGAAAACTTAACTAGTGGTGAACTAAAGGATATCTCTTTTCATGTTAAAGCTGGTGAAATCGTGGGCGTGGCCGGCTTGATGGGGGCTGGACGTACTGAAATGGCCCGGATGATTTTTGGGGCCGATGACTCAATTTCAGGTGGTATCTATATAGACGGACAACAGAAAATGATCACCTGTCCGGCTGATGCCATACAAGCTGGGATCGGTTTAATCACAGAAGATCGTAAAGGGCAGGGCTTAGTGCTGGGAATGTCTGTAGGGCAGAACATGACCTTAGCTGCTTTAAGGCAATATTGCCGCGGTAGTTTTATTCATGATGAAGCCGAGCAGGAAGCGGTCACTGCAAATATTGCAAAATTAAATATTCGTACACCTGGGGCTGACCAATTAGTAAAAAACCTTAGTGGCGGCAACCAGCAAAAGGTTGTTATTGCCAAATGGTTGGACACTCGTCCCAAAGTATTAATTATGGACGAGCCGACTAGAGGGGTTGATGTAGGGGCAAAAGCAGAAATTTATAACATCATGACAATGCTGGCGGCAGAGGGTGTTGGCATTGTTATGATTTCATCAGAATTACCTGAGGTTCTAGGCATGAGTGATCGCGTATTGGTCATGCACCAAGGGCGGATTGCCGGTGAGATGCCTATTGAAGAAGCAACTCAGGAAAAAATTATGGCCTATGCGACAGGAGGTGCCCTCTAAATGGCAGCAGAGAATAAAGCTGGGTTTGCTTTTATTGGTAAACTGGGTCCATTGCTCGGGCTGGTTATTCTTAGTATTGTTCTGACCTTTTTATCAGACCGGTTTCTGACTGTTGATAATCTCCTCAACGTGACCAGGCAGGTCTCTATCAATGCAATCATTAGTGTCGGTATGACACTTGTTATCTTAACTGGGGGCATTGATTTATCAGTTGGTTCGATTTTAGCCTTTTCCGGGAGTATCACGGCTGGCTTATTGGCAGGTGGCCAAACGCTTTCGCTTGCTGTATTTCTAGGTTTGATTGTTGGAGCCGGACTAGGATTCATCAACGGTATTTTGATTACACGAGCCGGCATCCCGCCGTTTATTGCGACTCTGGGTACCATGACGACTGCGAGAGGTTTTACGCTGGTATACACTGATGGCCGGCCGATCACCGGCATGGATGAGGTCTTCCGCTTTTTGGGAGGCGGCTATATAGCCAGTATTCCTGTTCCGGTTATTATTATGGCAGTCATTTTTATTGCGGCTTATATCATGTTGAAACAAACTAAATTTGGCCGTTATATTTACGCAATTGGCGGTAATGAAGAAGCGGCAAGATTGTCCGGTATCAATACCAAGAGAGTATTGACGTCGGTATATACGCTAGGTGGGCTGCTTGCCGGTTTTAGTGGCGTCATCATGGCTTCCCGCTTGAATTCAGCGCAGCCTACTGCTGGGATAGGCTTTGAACTGGATGCCATCGCCGCTGTTGTTCTTGGCGGAACCAGTTTATCAGGTGGAGTGGGTACCATTGCCGGGACGCTGATTGGTGCTATGATTATTGGCGTACTGGATAATGGGTTGAATTTGTTAAACGTCTCATCTTTCTACCAGCAGGTAGCAAAAGGTGTAGTTATTTTGTTAGCAGTGTATGTTGATAAAAAACGTAAAGGACGGTGATTCAGGGTTAGGTTGTCAGGTTATACAATGATAAAAATTTAGGGGGAAATTTACTATGCTTAAGAAAATGGGCAAACAAAGCTTTTGGGTTGTATTCCTATTGGTTGTATTTAGTATGAGTATTCTATTGACTGGCTGCGGCAGCAGCGATAATAAGCAATCAGGCACTAAAAAGCAGGTTGTCGGCTTAGCCATTTCGACACTAAACAATCCGTTTTTTGTGGATTTGCGTGATGGCGCCAAGGCTGCAGCGGATGCTGCAGGTATGGAGTTAGTTGTTATGGATGCGCAAAATGATGCTTCTAAGCAATTAGCGAATATTGAAAACTTAATTCAGCAAAAGGTTAGTGTGATTATTGTCAATCCGGTTGATTCAAAGGCCGTTGTTTCAGCGGTTGAGGCAGCCAATAAAGCTAATATTCCTGTGATTACAGTTGATCGCAGTTCGGCTGGCGGAAAGGTTGTTAGTGCCATTGCTTCTGATAACGTTGCTGGCGGCAAGATGGCTGGTCAATATATTGTGGATAAGTTAAGCGGCAAGGGGAAAGTTGTGGAGCTTGAAGGAATTCCTGGAGCATCGGCCGCAATTGATCGCGGAACCGGCTTTAATCAGGCTATTAAGGCGGCTGCTGATATTTCGGTAGTTGCAAAACAACCAGCCGATTTTGACCGGGCTAAAGGGATGAAGGTTATGGAGAATATTCTTCAGGCCAATCCAGAAATTAACGCAGTTTTTGCCCATAATGATGAAATGGCATTAGGAGCAGTGGAAGCCATTAAAGCCGCCAAACGAGCTAATGTGATGGTGGTGGGCTTTGATGCCACAAATGATGCAGTAAAAGCCGTCAATGAAGGCACTCTGGCAGCAACAGTGGCACAAAAGCCTAAAGAAATGGGCAAGATTGCAATTGAGACTGCTAAAAAAGTTGCCGCAGGCGAGACTGTTCCTGCTACAATACCAGTATCACTGGAATTAATTAAAAAATAATCGCGATAACTAATAACCAATAAGAGAGGTGTTTGGCTTGCCAGACACCTCTCTTATTGGTTATTAGTTGATATATCAAGAATTGATATGTCAATATATTGACACTGCTGGGATGCTAACTCTATAATAAAAACTATGACGAAAGGGAGGGGCATTATGGCATATAGGCTTGACGAATCAATAAGATGGTGTGTTCATAAGGCTGATTTGGCATTAAAGAATAGCGCACAAAGAGTGCTTCATCCTTATGATCTTACAACCGAACAATGGGGTGTTTTAAGCCGACTCATTGAAGAAGAAGGCTATAACCAGCGTAGGTTGGCTGATAAGAATTTAAAAGATCAGGCTGCACTCACTCGTATCTTAGATTTGTTAGAAAAGAAAGGATTGGTGCGACGGACAAGGTCTGAACAGGACCGGCGCGAATTTTTAATATTTATTACTGATAAAGGGCGTGAACTCTATTATGGAGTTTTACCTGATTTATTGAATAATACAGAAGAAGCTACGGCATGTTTGACTTCAGACGAGCTTATTCAACTAAAGAAATTGCTGGCAAGACTGACTGAGGGGAAAAAATGAACAATATGGAGCAATCTGATTTAAGCGATTTGGTATCATGCAGTATTCAAAAGGAGTATTGTCATGCAAAGTTCTATAGACACTGCTGAAAATTTATGGACGCGATCTTTCGTCAGTGTAACACTCGTTAATTTTCTTATTTGTGCGAACACCTTTATGTTGATGGCTACTTTACCAATATTTGTTCAGCATATTGGCGGCAGCAAAATGCTGGCTGGTATTATCGGAGGGATGCTTACTTTGACTGGTTTTGCCACCAGACCGTTTTTTGGTGGTTTGCTGGATAAGAAAGGCCGTAAACTCATCTTACTTGCCGGGATCGTGTTATTGTTGGCCGTAACCGCTTTGTATCATGCAACGACGTCCATGGTAATGATTTTTATATTACGAATTATTCAGGGCTTAGGCTGGAGTGCAGCAAGTACTTCGACAAGTACGATCGCTGCAGATTTAGTTCCGGTTGCCCGGAGATCAGAAGGAATGGGGTATTTTGGAGTATCCTCATCGTTGGCCATGGCAATAGGGCCCGCTCTGGGGTTGTATCTTGTCGAGCAATTTAGTTATTCATCACTCTATGCTGTCGCCACTATTTTTGTGGCCTTAAGCTTAATCATTAGTATAAGCAGTTCCTATTTAAACCGAGATTCAGTTAGTAAGCAACCAGGTAAGGATTTTGGAAAAAGCAAACTTATTGAAAAAACAGCGCTTGAGCCATCCATTCTTATTTTCTTGATTTCCACGACTTATGCCGGAATAGTGACGTTTATACCATCCTATGCTGCTTATAAGGGAATTGAGGGGATTGGCAGTTTCTTTATCGTCTATGCTTTTGCCCTATTAATGACTAGAGCTTTTAGCGGGAAAGCGGCTGATCGCATAGGAACGACTAAAGTCGTTGTTCCCGGTATGGTATTGCTTATTGTAGCATTGATAATCTTAATGGAGGCATATTCCTTGAACTTATTCCTGGCAGCTGCCGTATTATACGGACTTGGTTTTGGCTCCATTCAACCTGTATTAAATGCATTGGTGATTACCTTGGCCCCTGCTGAGCGGCGTGGGACTGCCAATGCTACCTTTTTGGCAGGATTAGATATGGGAGTTGGCTTAGGTGCTATTGGCTGGGGGGCAGTAGCTCAACAGCTAGGCTTCATTCATGTGTATTCGCTGTCCGCATTTTTGATTGTGTTGGCTTTGGCCTATTACTATATTGTTGTTCAGAAAAACTGTGAGGAGCAGCTTTGTGATGCCGCATAACCTTCAGGTTGGACTGGCTATCGAGATTAGGGTGAGTAATTGGCAGGAAGTACTAGGCGATATGTCGAATAATTAAGAAGTTATGGAAACCCCAAATGATAGGAGTGTGACTAATCTTGAGTGAAAACTTAAAAGGTACAAAAACCGAAGCTAACTTGAAAGCAGCATTTGCTGGTGAATCGATGGCCAGAAATAAGTATTCTTATTATGCTGGTGTTGCAAAAAAGGAAGGCTATGAAACGATTGCTGCAACCTTTCAAGAGACCGCTGATAATGAAGCGGCTCATGCTAAGATCTGGTTTAATCTATTAAAAGGCATTAGCGATACGAAAACAAATTTACAGCATGCTGCTGAAGGCGAGCATGATGAATGGACCAGCATGTACAAAGAATTTGCTGAAACAGCGCAAGCTGAAGGGTTTACTGAAATTGCCGCGCTGTTTAAGCGGGTTGGACAAATTGAAAAAGAGCATGAAGAGCGCTACCAGGAACTTCTGAAAAATGTTACTGAGGGAACTGTATTCAAAAAATCAGAAAAGCAAACTTGGCGGTGTAGGGTTTGCGGTCATCGCCATGAAGGCGTAGCAGCGCCAGCTGGCTGTCCGACCTGTAAGCATCCTCAGGCTTTCTTTGAAATAGTTTATCAAAATTACTAAAAGTTTAGAGTTATAGTTGTAATTTACTATTGCTGTGTAATACTATTTTGAGACAGCTTAGGAAAGAGACGTTGGGGAAGTTTCCCAACGTCTCTTCTGTAATCATACAACAGGGCAGATTACCCTGCTAAAGTAATGAGTCGGTGTTATGATAGCAGAAATTCCTGTTTCAGTGGCAACTATTAGATTTCAAAGGAGCTCATGAAAATGTATAGTTTTAAGAACGACTATAGTGAAGGCACACATCCACGGATTTTGGAGGCTTTAATTGAGGGGAACTTAGAGCAGGCTGAAGGCTATGGGATGGATGCGGTTACCTTACAAGCCGCTGAGCTGATCAAGCAAAAAATAAAGCGGACTGATGTTGCTATTCACTTTTTTTCAGGTGGTACTCAGACCAATCTAACGGCGCTTTCGGCTTTCTTACGACCGCACGAGGCTGTTATTGCTGCTAACACCGGACACATTTTAGTACATGAGACTGGTGCTATCGAAGCCACCGGTCATAAGATTATCTCCATCGAAGTGAGTGACGGGAAACTGGCTTGTGAGCATATTCATGCAGCTCTTGAGGGGCATACGGATGAACATATGGTGAAGCCGCGGATGGTCTATATTTCTAATCCAACGGAAATTGGTTCGATTTATACCAAAAGCGAATTATCCAGACTCAGCCAGTTTTGTCAGCAGCACGCATTATTGCTGTATGTAGATGGCGCCCGCTTGGGGTCGGCTTTGTGCTCGGAGGAGAATGATCTGGAACTTACTGAGTTGGCTAATTTGGTGGATGCGTTTTATATCGGCGGAACCAAGAATGGTGCCTTATTAGGTGAAGCACTTGTTATTTGTAATGCTGCGCTGCAGGCTGATTTTCGTTTTCATATGAAACAGAAGGGCGCACTGCTTGCGAAAGGCAAGCTTCTGGGTATCCAGTTTCGTGAACTTTTTTGTGATGATTTATATTTTGAATTGGCAAGGCATGCGAACGCAATGGCGGGTATTCTTAGAAGCGAAATCGGCCGGGCCGGCTATGCGTTTCTTACCCATTCGCCGTCTAATCAGATTTTTCCAATACTGCCTAACGAGATTATTACAAAGTTACAAGAGAAATACTCCTTTTATTTATGGTCAAAAGTGGACGATACGCATTCTTCGATTCGTCTAGTAACCTCCTGGGCAACTCAACAAGATGCTGTTACGGCTTTTATCCATGACCTTAATGCGGCAAATGCTCAAAATAGTATGGATTAAAACCGGTATATGATGAAGAGGGAGAGTTCAGTCTAGCTGAACTCTCCCTCTTCTATTTTTCTTAATGGGCAGCGTCCCCGCCTTTGGCAAGATCTTTGGACTGGGCATCCACTGTAGTTATCCCTGTTGAATAAATCATATCAGCAGGCGGCGGGGGGGGGGCAGCTACTGTGATGCCCCGGCTGATTAAAAGTTTTCGTGCGATATGCGGTTTATCGGTAATGAATCCGTCAACACCCATATCAATTAACATATTCATATCTTTCACTGAGTTCACAGTCCAAGGAACTACCTTCATGCCAAGCTCATGTGCTTGTGCAACCTTATCAGGTGATAATTCCATATAATAAGGCGAGAGAATGTCTGCGCCAGCTTTTTTTGCTGCAGCGACGTAATCATCTCCTTTAAAATCATTGATATTCAGTCCACCCAGCCAAGGGGAAGGAGCGGTTTCATTGACACGGCGATAAAGCCCTTCAAGGCCCCAGGAGGGCTGTTCACAAGTTAGCGCTACCAAGGTGATCGTGGAATCCAATTTGCGAAATTCTTTTAAGGTGCGCCAATCAAATGTTTGCAGTGTCACCCGGTTTTGCATGTTGTATTTTTTTATGAGCGCGTATACGGCCTGGGAGAAAACAGCCGGATCAGGGTTATTCTTAAACCCTTCATCTTTTGGATCGGCGTAAGATTTGGTTTCAATATTGATAAGCACCTTATCATTACCATACGCCTGAACTAACTCAAATACTTCATCTAAAGTAGGTATTCTGGCTCCAGGGCAGGGTAACTGCGGTTTGCCATGGCTGGCGTAATAATCTCCGGCAGCCGGATTCATGACTCCAACATCCCATTGTTTAATTTCCTCTAAAGTCATAGTACGGATGTCAGGGGGATTGCTTTTTGATGCATACTGACCGTCAGGACCTTTTGCCAGTATCCAGGACATTTTAGGATTGTGACTAATTACGATATGGCCATCTTTGGTCATCTGTAAATCCATTTCCAGCGTGGTTACTCCTAGTTCCAGTGCATAGGCAAAGGCATATAAAGTGTTTTCTGGGCGAACATCGCGGCCGCCGCGATGGGCCTGAAGATCAAACATGTCTGTTGCAGCTTTGGCCATGACTGGGACAGTAGTGATTCCCATTATGAGCATGATGGCCATACTGACAGCCAAAACATTGAGCCAACTTTTTGTCATTACATCACTTCCTTAATATGGTAATTTATATTGCCTTTATTATGACATAAGAGTCATTAGTGTTATATAGGGAATATTCTGATTTTTAATCAGAAATGTTCTGATGGTTAGCAAGCTTAGCCGGAAATGGTAAAAAATTCTCGATACAGTATAAAACTAGCAGAAAATCTAACACTATCTTAGTAATTAGTCAGTTTTCATTTAAAAATCGGGAGGAACACAGATGAAGAAGTTTGTTTGTACAGTGTGTGGTTATGTTCATGAAGGCGGAGAAGCTCCAGAGAAGTGTCCTGTCTGTAAGGCCAGCCAAGCTAATTTCAAAGAAATGAGCGGCGAATTGGCGTGGGCCGATGAACATAGAATTGGTGTTGTCAAAGATATCCCGGTTGAGATCTTGGAGGGATTACGTGCCAACTTTACTGGCGAATGTACAGAAGTGGGCATGTATTTGGCAATGTCCCGCCAAGCAGACCGTCAAGGATACCCTGAGGTGGCTGAAGCCTATAAGCGCATTGCTTTTGAAGAAGCCGAACATGCTGCCAAGTTTGCCGAAATTTTAGGTGAGGTAGTCGTTGCGGATACAAAAGCCAATTTAAGCGCCAGGGTAGAAGCCGAGTATGGTGCCTGTGACGGTAAAAAGAAACTGGCAGCATTGGCTAAGCAGCATAATCTAGAGGCCATTCATGATACTGTTCATGAGATGGGCAAAGATGAAGCAAGGCATGGCTGTGCTTTTAAAGGGCTGCTGGACCGCTATTTTAAATAAAAAGGAGATTAACAATGAGTAGAATTAATTGTGAAGTTACAAGCTGTTCGCACAATAAATCTCAGGTATGTTATGCAAACTGTGTGGATATAGTGGGTGCTTCGGCTAAAGCTGAGAAGGGTACCTGCTGTGGTTCTTTTTTAAGCAAAACGGTCTATTCGGAGCTGACCAACAATGTATTGAGTGCAGGTTCCTGTGATTGCTTAAAGTGTAGTGTTGAGACTTGCGTATATAATAAAAATTATCTTTGTAGTCTTGATAGTATCCAGGTAAGTGGTGAGAATGCAGAATATTATACGCACACCGGATGCGCTAGTTTTAGGCTGAATGATCATTTATCAAATGAGGCCGGGATATAAAATCCATTAACAATGATTAAGATCTTAGTGCATGAATACCAGATCGTTTTAAAAGGCCTTGATCATTAGAAACTAATGATCAAGGCCTTTTTTATCATGCAACACTAACAGAACAATATCATTATCCTGTTAGTGTTCTGATATTGCTGCATGATAAGGTGTGAGATATACTCTAAACCAAGGATATTATTATTGTGCGGAAGGTGAGAGTATGTTCGACAGGCGGATCATCTATCTATTACTAGTATTTTTATTGGGGTTTGCTGGCGTGGCCGGAGGTAAAGGTCAGTTGATGCAACAAAAGAGCACAGTGAATGTTGCCAGCGTCAATGTTGATGAATTTTTTCGAAACACAGAAGGAACATTTATTTTAAAAGATGTAGAATCTGGCAAGATGCTTATTTATAATGATAAACGGGCTGAAGCGCGTCAAGCGCCGCAATCAACGTTTAAAATTATGAATTCGTTAATTGGTCTGCAAGTAAAGGCTGTACAGGATGAGTATGATATTAAACACTGGGATGGTATTCAACGAACGCTCAATGTGTGGAATCAAGATCACACCTTAGGATCTGCTATGCGGTATTCCGTAGTCTGGTATTATCAAGCTATGGCACGAGATATTGGTGATATCAACATGCAAAATTGGCTGGATCAATGTTCCTATGGTAATCGTGATATTAGCGGTGGTATCGACCAGTTCTGGCTAAACAGCAGTTTGAAAATCTCGCCGATAGAACAAGTCAATTTCTTAGAAAAGCTTTATCAGGAAAAGCTGCCTTTCGATAAAGGCGTGCAAAAAACTGTTAAGAGAATGCTGATTCAGCAAGAAGGGGATCAATACATTCTTTATGGAAAGACAGGCAGTAGTGGCATGCAGAATCATCATTCAGTAGGATGGTATGTCGGATTTGTTACTGTTCAAGGCCATCCGTATGTTTTTGCCACTAATCTTGATACGCAAGGTGAGTTTGCTGGTTTAAAAGCCAAAGAACTAACCATTGCTATTCTCAAAACCTATCAATTGATCACTCAATAAATAAAAGCAGCAGAGCTGGTGGAAACACTACTTCTGCTGCTTTATTCACCATTGAGGTTTTATGACCAGGGTACTAGGTTGTCTGGGACTTTGGTTCGATTGATAAATTGTTAAGGTAAATGTATAATTTAATGGTAAAAATAGGCAGGTTTTTGTCTGATTTTAGAGATATATGTGTAATTGCGAGCTCGCGATAGGAGGCATGAGTACATGGCAGCAAAAATGATAGCGGTAAAAGATATAGTGCCCGGATGTGTTCTCGCAGATACTGTTCTTTCAGTTAAAGGAAAAGTTCTGCTGGGAAAAGATGTGGAACTGACACCTCGCCATATCACATTGTTGAATACCTGGGATGTTCAGAATGTTTTTATCCGCATTCCGGAAGAACAATCAGCAGTTGTCGAAGAAACCCCTGAGCTAATGCAGAACATTGTTCAAAAAGCAAATTCAAAAGATTATATGCAGTTTGTTCAGGAATTTGACTCACTTGTCACCAATGTAGCGCAAAGCTTTGATTTTATCCAAAAGAGCAATATTATCCCTATGACTCCATTAAGAGACGCTGCCGGCAAGATTCATACAACCATTGCCAAAAACGGATTAGCTGTTATCAACTATCTGCTGATCAGTGACTATAAGTTAGCTAATTTTGTTTCACGCCATTCGGTTATGGTCGCTTTCTTTGCCGGGAATATTGCCCGCCAATTGAAATGGAGCGAAGAGGATATAAAAGGTGTGGCTCTGGCTGGCCTTTTGCATGATGTAGGTAATTTAGCTGCCGGCAGGCTGAATGATACAAGGGCTTATTTGGCGGAGGCCGCTGTATTGCTAAAAAAAACCGGGGGAATTTCTAGTGAGGTAATTTTAGGCATTATCCAGCATCGTGAATGCATGGACGGCAGTGGTTTCCCAACTGCCATTAACGGATTTAAGATTCATCCTTATGCGAAAGTAATTGCTGTTGCCGATATTTTTCATGTACAAGCATATACCGGGGAGTATGCCAATCCCTTTCCGGTACTAGAAATGCTTTCTCATGAGATGCTTGGAAAATTAGATACGGCGGTATGCCACACTTTTATTAGTCAGATACGAGATAGTTTGCTGAATAATAAAATTCAGCTTCATGATGGCCGTGAGGCTGAGGTGATCTTCTTTCATCCGAATGGTTCCTGTTTGCCTATTGTACGGACTGCTGACGGCCAAATTGTTGATTTGTCACAGCGTGGCAGTGGGGCTATTAGTCGAATTGTATCTCCAAGTTAAAATAAGAAGTACTCAAGCAGGAAAAGAAACTTCTTATCCGAAGTATACTACAAAAGCGATAAGGAGTGATGATAATGGGAAATCAGGCGATAGATCGTGATCAAGAGCGGTATCGTATTCAAGTTGGCGATACAGAACGCTCAGTAGAAGAGATTATTGCTGATCTGAAAAGTTATGGTGAGCCAGTCGTTCAGGTTGCATTAGAAACTAAAGCGGCTGGGACAACCGCTGCCGGTTCGACAATTATTATTACGGCTGCAGCGAACTCATTGACTGAGCAAGTATTAGAACGCAAACTAAATGAAGCAGGCGGGTGCATGTATCAAATTGCTGCCGTCACTAAATTAATCTAGTTGTTATTACGGCACCGGAAAGGTACACTTTTCGGTGCCGTTTTCATTATGCAATTTTTTTCTTTCTGCTGGTGAAAGCCAGTGAATACGACGAAGCGGCGCTGTCAGTATTCTTTTGTCAGACTAAAACATATTGTAAAAAGCAAAAAGTATACTTGACAAGTAACAAATTTGGCATTATGATAAAAAAGTGCTGAAAATTTAATACTGGTGTCCATATGAAGTTTGCGGAAAGTTGCTGTAGCCACTCAATGAGAGGATATTTGCTAATAACCGTAAATGGATGGAACTCTGGAGAGCCCCTGTCAGCAGGGCGCCGAAGGTGCAAATTGGTAGGATTACCAATGAAACTCTCAGGCAAAAGGACAGAGCATTAGGTATGTCGCAAATCGATGTTTGCGTGTGCCTGTTTGTTGTTCTTCAGAGTCAGATCCTTAGGGATTTGACTTTTTATTTTTCTAGCGAATAATCAGTTCAGACCATTATTAGTGCTTGTTGCTTCAAGCTGATTAATAAAGGTGAGAATCTGAAAAAGAGGGGAAGCGGTTTCAAGTGAAAAAACAATATTTTAGGTTGTCTGCATTAGTGATGGCAGTGTTTGTTATGGCAGGTATTTTGGCAGGCTGTGGCAGTTCATCATCAAATGATATTCGAATTGGGGTATTAGACGAACTAACTGGCGGTAACGCAACGATGGGGACTTCTGCTGCAAACGGAGCAAAAATGGCAATTAAAGAAGCCAATGCAAAAGGCGGAGTGCTAGGTAAACAACTGGCTGCTGTTGTTGCTGATAATAAAAGTGAGCCATCGGAGTCGGCGAATGCGATGACTAAGCTGGCAACACAAGATAAAGTAGTGGCTGTTACTGGTGTATTTTCCAGTTCTAACGCTATTGCTGCTTCAAACGTGGCTGAAGCAACTAAAATTCCATTCCTGGCAGTGGGAGCTACTAATCCTAAAGTAACTGTTGATGAAAAAAGCGGTAAAGTAAAAGATTATACATTTCGTGTTTGTTTTATTGATCCTTTTCAAGGAACAGTGGGTGCCAACTTTGTACTAAATACCTTGAAGATTCAGAAGGCTGCTATTCTAGTCGATAACAGCAGTGATTACAGCAAGGGGTTGTCCGCATTCTTTAAAGATGCCTTTACAAAGGGCGGTGGCAGCATTTTGGCTGAAGAAGCTTATTTGCAAAAAGACCAAGACTTTAAAACTGTCTTAACAAAAATAAAAGCTCTAAATCCTGAAGTCATTTATGTACCTGGATACTATGAGGAAGTCGGAAAAATTGTTAAACAGGCGCGTGAACTTGATATTCATGTTCCTATTATTGGCGGGGACGGCTGGGATTCTCCCAAATTGGTCGAGGTGGCCACTGCAGCCGCTTTGAATAATACTTATTTTACTAATCACTATTCTGTTGATGATACTAATCCTGTATCACAAACGTTTGTAGAAGCGTATAAGAAAGAATATGGTCAAGCACCTGATGCCATGGCTGTACTAGGCTACGATGCGGCCAATGTATTGATTGATGCAATCAAACGGGCGAATAGCACTGAGCCAGGAAAAATTCGCGAAGCGCTGGCCGCTACAAAAGACTATCCGGCTATTACTGGTTTAACGACTTTGAATGCTACGCACGATGCTGTTAAAAGTGCTGTAATTATTGAGATGAAAGATGGCAAACAAATGTTTAAGGCAAATGTTAAGCCGTAATCATGAATAAGACATTGACCTCAACGCCCATGTACAAGGGTGTTGAGGTCAATTTTTTCCATGAAGATATGGAATGACGAAAGGAGAATATTGTCAGTTCTTAGCGAAAGTTAACTAAAACTTAATCTTACCTCATCAACCAGCGTGTTATGATAATGGTAAAATTAGTTGCAGTTAATGGAGGGGTTATCCATGCGTGGATTGAAAATTCCGCGGTTACAGATGAAATGGCTGTCACAAAGCATCAAGACCTATGTCATGATCGGCTTGATCGGCATTATCAGTTTATTTATGGCAGTACAAGTCTTTTACAGTATTACGCAATTTAAGAGCAGCATGGAAAGTAAAGTACAGGATAATCTAAAAGCACAAGCCGGTGAGATTACCAATAAATTAAATATCCGTTTTTCAGAAATCGGCAAGCATGCCGAATTGCTGGCCTATACGATTGAGGCAATGCCTCGTTATGATTCAGAACTATTGCTTAATGTCATCGAAAAATATATTACATCGGATAATTTGGTTGTCGGAGGCGGGTTTTGGTTTGAGCCTAATGCTTACCAACCCAATGTCAAATATTATGGACCGTATAAATATAAGGGTGATCAAGGAAAAATTACATTGACCTGGGAATATAGTAATGCCGATTACGATTATTTCAAATATGACTGGTATAAAGCCGGGCTTGTTACCAAAGATAAGGTTGTATGGAGTGAACCTTATGAAGATGCTGTTACCAATGTTGCAATGGTTACTTCGACCAGCCCAATTAGAAAAAATAGCAGTGTCATCGGCGTTACTACCTTTGATATTGGACTCAAAGAATTTGAAGAATACATCCGGGCAATCAAAGTAGGTAATAGTGGCTACGCCTTTATTATTACGCAAGAAGGGCGCTATCTCGGACACCGTAACGCAGATAAAAATCTAAAAATAAAAATCACTGAAGAACAAGATGACAAACTTAGGCAGTTAGGAAATCAAATTATTCACTCGACCACAATGAATCTGATTGAAACAAAAGGTTTTGGTTCAGATGATTTTGTTGTTTCTGCTCCAATTGGTGATACTGGTATGAAATTGGTACTCGTATATCCGATGCAGGAGGCCTATCAGGAAGTCCGGCATGTTTTGGCAATGAATATTGGAATATTTTTAGCATTAGTCATCTTACTATCATTCATAATTATCAAAGGTTTCAATACCAGGATTGGTCGCCCCTTAGATCAGTTGGTGCAGGATGCTGACCAAATTGCTAGAGGTAATTTATCCTTAAAGGTCAAAGTGACGGCTAATGATGAAATTGGCAGGCTGGCTAACAGTTTTAATGGTATGGCCGAACACTTGCGCAATGTCATCGAGCAAGTGTTACAGCTGGCGGAGTATGTTGCAGCTTCTGCTCAGCAACTTACAGCAAATGCCGAGCAGTCGGCGCATGCCACACATGAAGTTGCACAAGCCATTAATGCAGTATCCGGTGGTACTCAGCAGCAAGTCAGTCAAATCGCTGATACAACGGCTAGGGTTGAGCAGGTTGCCGAAGGCGTCCAGCAAGTTGCCCTGAATGCTGATTCGGCTGCACTGACCTCCGGAAGGGCGGCTAATACTGCACAAACCGGGCAAAAGTCAGTCGAGGAAGCGATTAAGCAAATGCTTACGCTGGAGGCGACGATTGCAAATTCGGCTCAGGTTGTGGCTATGTTAGGTGAGCGTTCAAATGAAATCGGACAAATAGTTGATACCATTTCCGGAATTGCCGGACAGACCAATCTGCTTGCTCTTAATGCTGCCATTGAAGCGGCTCGGGCAGGTGAACAAGGGCGAGGGTTTGCCGTTGTTGCTGAAGAAGTACGGAAGTTGGCTGAGCAATCACAGACGGCTGCAAAACAAATTGCGCTCCTGATTCAGGAAATTCAAAGTGAAACCAACCGGGCTGTGCAGGCAATGGAAGCAGGGACTAGCGAAGTCAAGCTGGGAGCCAAAGTAGTCAATCATGCAGGCGAAGCTTTTAGTGAAATTGTTCAACTGATCGACCAGGTTGCTGAGCAGGTCAAGGACATTTTTAATGCATCACAGCAAATGGCCGGAAAGAGTAAGCAAGTGGTGAATTTAGTTGGCAGTATTGATGAAATTAGCAAAGCCAATTCGAGCCAGGCTCAGAATGTATCTGCTGCTACCGAAGAACAAGCTGCATCGATGATAGAAATCGCGCAATCTAGTGAGGATTTGGCACAACGAGCGCAGGAGTTACGCAATCTAGTAGGAAAATTTAAGATTTAGTTTTCTTGGCGGTAAAAATGGGCAGCTAATAAGCGCCTGCTTTTATCGCCATGTTTGTTTTAATGATACCTATAAAAACATAAGGCGTAGGGAGAGCACTCTATTTACAAATAGCAGTAAACGCGATACTATAAAATTAGTTAGCTTAATCGAACTAATTTTATAGTGATGGAGGAGCTGCAGTTTGACCAGGCAGGAATTCATAAAATATTGCAGTGCCGGGATATGCGGCCTTGCGGGTGGTAGATTTACCTATTCTTGGCTGAATATGGCGGATGAAGCAGCGATAAGAAACGATTATAAGCTCCAGAATGTGCAGGGCTTAAGCCAAACTGAACTGGAGATATTGTACTTGGCATCACTGGCACCAAGCGGGCATAATGCCCAACCCTGGCAGGTTATCATTAAAGATCCACAACATTGGCTTATTGGATCAGTTAAAGAGCGGTGGCTGCCTGCAGTAGATCCCGAGAATCGGGAATTGGTGCTATCCATAGGCACCTTTATCGAAAACTTAGTGCGTGCAGCTGGCATTGGTGGTTATGAAGTACAGCTCCATATCGTAGGTCAGGATGGATATAGTTCGGAACTGGTAGAAGCCCGTTTAAGAGAAAGCAGAGCCAGTGGCCTGTCTGCACAAGCTATCAGAGGCCGCAGAACCATCCGCAAAAGTTTACAATCCAGGCCAATTAAAACTGAGGACGTTCATTATTTAGTAGGCAGCGAGCAAGACAGAATCTTTTATTATTCTTTGGATTCGAGCATCGGTATCTATCTGAGTCAAGCAACAGTAATGGCTAATCAAGCTCAAATTGCCAGAGATGAGGCTCAGGCGGAATTGGCGCAATGGATTCGGTGGTCGGACCAGGAAGCGCGACAAAATGGAAGCGGACTTACTCCAGAAAGCATGGAAATGCAGGGGCTGGTTCGTTGGGTGGCTAAGAATTTTCTCGGTAAAAGTGCTGTAATGAGTAAAACTTTTAGAAGTGAGTCACTCAATTTAGTTCAAGAACAGGTGAAAGAATGTGCGGGCTGGTTGATTATTAGAAGTGGCACTTCAACGCTGATTGATTTATTGGCTGCAGGAAGAGCGCTGCAGGCAAGCTGGCTGCGTGCATACGACAGATCCATTGCTTTTCATCCAATGACACAAATATTAGAAGAGGCAGTTTGGAAAAACGAGTTAACAAATAAGCTTGGCTACAATGATGTGCAATTTATTGTAAGGATAGGGTACGTGGGTCATTATCCCCAGCCAGTCAGTTTACGACTGCCGTTACCCAATATTATCAGTATATAGTGACTAATAGGGGGATTATCGTGGAGACAGAAACACTTATTGTTCAGTACATCAATGCTTTGTCAGAATCCATGCGGCACTCAATGAGAAAATATAAGGAAGAAACAAATACTGGAGAGTTATTCAATCTCACCATCACGCAATTGCATTATCTTCATGCGATTGATGAGTTGAGGGATCCGACATTTAAACAATTAGTTGATAAATTTAATGTCCAAAAATCCACAGTAACCGATATTATCAATCGATTAATCAAAAAGGATTTGGTTGTTAAAAAGCAATCCATAGAAGACTTAAGGGCTTTTCATGTATGTTTAACCAATAAAGGGATGGAACTTATAAAGCTTGAAAATCAGGGGTATTTTTCTTTTGCTCAGAAGATGACAAAATGCCTTAATGAGGATCAGAAGGAAGAATTTACAACACTTTTAAGAACAATCGTTCAGGATATTGAGAAATGAAACATAAAAAATCCCCTCAATTCAACTTAGCCACATGGATAAGTTGAATTGAGGGGATTTTTTTATTACTTACTGGAATGATTGGCTTCCTGCAAATAGTCGGTTAGTGTTTTATTGTCAATATATAATTGCTCAATAACACCATAACCGTCTTTTAGCCGAACTGCGGCAATTGCAGTTTGCCCGGCGTTTTTCTGATAAGCTGTTTCGGCGGCAGTTGCCTGATTCTCAGGCAGATAATAGCGTTTAAAAGGGAGCTCCACATGGACGAGGTTGTCTTGGATATAGTCGATTTTGACCTTAATAAAGGGAGCTTCTGCTGGTTGAAGGTGAGTAATCCCCCGGATATAGGCTTGCCCTTCCTGGTTCTCGGCAATCAGGGCATAAGCTGTTTGTCCGTAATTAAACTCAGTGTCGTCTAAGGCTGGACCGCTCATCTCTTTGAACCGCAGATCAATATAGCGGCCTTTAAAGGCATCGTAAGGATCTACCGGGGCGGTCTGCCAGTAAAAGGTTTGGCCGGTCTGCAAGATATTCTCCCAGTGCCAGGCCATATATAATGGGGCGGCAATTTGCGCAAGCGAGATGGCTAGAAACAGTAAAAATAGGTGCTTTATGTTTTTCATTCTGGTCCTCCGCTTTTCCGGCGTACCATGAGCCAATTGGTTCCAAGAAAGGCTGCACCTAGTATTACAAACACTAGGCCACGAACAACAAAGCTAAAATTCATATCAAGAAAGCGAGCGATAATTAGTGCAGCTAGCAGGAGCATGCCGATGTTTACCAGACCAAGACTATGCTTGCGCACACCGGTCACAAACGTGCTAATACTGATCAATAACAGGAAAAAGTTTAATAAAATAGTAGCCATGATGCCGCTAGTGTTATAAATATTAAGAATATAAGCGCCTCCAATAATCAAAGGAGCAAGCGAATATTGGATGTTAATCCAGCCAGTTCTGCGAAGATACAATCCATTGCCGGAAATCACTAAGAGGAGTGCTAGTAACACTAAAAGCCCTTCCGTGGCTGATACAGTGCCTAATTCCAAATGCCTCCAAATGTCATTGAATGTTAACATAAATACTAAAACTGTGTTACCAGCCAAGCCGATAATTTTAAACGGCATTTGCCAAGTTGTTTTAGCATCGTTGAACCACAGAACTCCACTTAGATAGTTGATGGTAAATAGCGCACTATAGAGCAGGGGGCCCAATTGGTCAATTGTTCGGCTAAATGCGGCGGCGAAGCAACTATAAAAACAAATATTGAATACCCAGCAGGCAATGATGGTGGTGTTCGCAGCACGGTCTGTACGAATAAGGTGCCAGTAATAAGGAATGACAAGCGCTAGAAATAGCCAAACAAGCTGATTATCTGGAGCATAAGCGCTGCTGGATGCCCAAAAGGTTATTCCGATCACATAGAACACAGCCACAAATCTGGAGTGCATCAGGTAAATTAGCGGCACAGCCAAGAGCATCCAGGTGCGGATAAAAGAATCGGTATTTTCGCCCAAATGGTAAGTTTGCCCCACTAAGGCTATTGAAGCGCCAACCATTAAAAATTGCAAGGTAGCGGTTGCTTCCAGCCATACCTTACTGTCCCGCCTGGTATAGAGTGCTATTCCGGAAGCTAGCTGTGCCACAACCAGCAGCCCTACAGAGATGAGCAATCGGGTCAATTTGGTCAGCGCCGCCCAATTGTGAGCTAGGATCAGGATAATTCCCAAGCCGACTAATACAACGCCAATGACGCCAAATATCATCAAAAAGGTGCGGGTGCCAGTCGTGGCTTCCACTGGACCGTAATGTTTTTTCAATTGCTCGGCGGCTTCCGGAGTCAGAATGCCCTTGCTAATCAGCTCAGGCAGCTCGCGGTACAGCCAGTCTACGGCTTTTTTATTCATAGTTAGTCTCCAAAAAGTAAGTCTTAGCCATAGTATAATGTCAGCAGTAATAAAGGGAAAGAGCTTTTGCTGAATTTAGCGGCTGATCAATAAAAAGATTGTCAAGCCTGCCATCAGTGCTAAAGCCGTATAATCAGGGATAGCCAGGGCGACACGGTTTTTGAAACTGCAGGCTTTACGATTGGCAAAGCCTCGCAATTCTAAACTTAGCGCCATGGTTTCAGAACGGCTGACCGCTTTTAGGACTAACGGCTTGAGGATTGCAGCATAGGCCGTTAAGCGTTTTAGCGGATTGCCTTGTGGGCGATAGCCGCGACAAGCCTGGGCTTCTTGAATGGCTTTACTCTCGCTGAGAAAATCAGGGATAAAGCGAAGGGCGGCAGTCAGCATAAAGGCATATTCATGGGGAACCTGGCATTGCGACACCAAAGCCACAGATAAATCTTGCATCCGGGTAGTTGCCAGCAAAATAAAAAAAACCAGTGTCATAGCCATCATTTTTAATGCCGTTATGATAGCAAGTGTAGTATCACCACTCAGGACATACTGTATTCCCGCCAGCAGGGCGGCAAATAAAATGAGACTGGCTACTCCTTTGTATACAGTGGTACTTACTTTTGAGATTAACAATAATAAGAGCTGGCAGGCAATGAGCGTCATTAAAGCTGGGACAGACTGCAGCATAATAGACCACAGTGTCACAAACAGAGTGAGGATTAATTTAGTTAATGGAGCTAGCGTTTGCATGATCATCCCTCCTCAATCGCTGGCTAAGCTGACTAATCAAAGGTTGGATGGTACAAGTCTGCTTGATGCTAAGGCTGGCTAAAGCCCGGGAAATCTTGTGGGCTACCGGTGCCGATAAGCCCCACTGGGTAAGCCGGTCATCCTGAAACAGAGCGGCAGCTAAGCCGTCAAAAACTTTATGCCCGTGATCCATCACAATTACTCGCTCCGCATAGCGGGCCAATATTTCCATGTCATGCGTAATGAGTACAATGGTTTTCCCTTGTTGATGCAGCTTGGCTAATAAAATTAATAATTGCTGACATTCCTGAGCATCCTGGCCGCTAGTTGGCTCATCTAGAATGAGCATGGCAGGCTGCATGGCCAGCGCCGAGGCAATCGCCAGTCGTTGTTTTTGGCCACGGGACAATATACTGGGATAAGTAGCCGCTAATTCTGTTAAGCCGGTTACTGCCAGTGCTTCCTGTACATATTGCTGGATGTGCTCAGGTGTGTAGCCTAGCTGCTCCGGTCCATAGCTGACTTCGGCCTGCACGGTATCGCGAAATATCTGGCGGTCGGGATTTTGAAAAACATAGCCGATGTGACGAGCCATATCGGCTGGTGAGAATTTTTTGATACTTTGGCCTTGCAGCAAAATGTCGCCTGCGGTTGGTTTTTTTAAGGCCATCAATAGCCGGGTCAGCGTTGTTTTACCGCTGCCGTTGCGACCGGCTATTGCCAGAAATTCGCCAGGATTGATGACTAAAGAGACGTTACTGATCGCCTTGGTTTGAGCCTTATAGCCAAAATCAACTGATTGTAATTCAAGCACCGCGAGAGACCTCCTTTGCCAATAGTGCCGTTAATTCAGCAATGGCTTCTGCTTCATCGTGCCACGCTGAGAATTGGTAGCCGGTTTGTTCTTGAAGTGCTAGTTTGATCTGCCATAATGGCGGTAAAGCTTCTGGTGTAATCTGATTTTGCCACATCGCGGTCATTACCGTTTCAGGAAGACCACTATAAAGAACTTTACCTTTATCAATAAGAATAAATTGATCGGCATAAGGCAGAACCTGCGCAATATGATGCTCAACAACCAAAATGGTCAGTCCGCGCTTTTTGTTTAAGTCTCCAAGCAGCTGATACAAGATTTGCGTTCCTTCTGGATCAAGCGCAGAGGATGGTTCATCTAATACTAGAATAGCAGGGTTAGCGGCTAAGACACTGCCGATAGCCAGGCGTTGTTTTTGACCGCCTGACAAGGAAGCTACTTCGGCTTTTTCATAGCCTGTCAAACCAACTGCCGCCAGTGTTTCCTTAACACATTGAGCAATCTGACTGTCTTCCATCCCTTGATTTTCTAAACTAAAAGCGATTTCCTCTTCCACTGTCATGCTAACCAGTTGAATCTCATAATCCTGAAGGACGCTGCCGACCGTCTGGGCAAGCTCAGGCATGGTACTGTCAACAGTTGCAAGGTTATTAATATAAACTGCACCGGATAAACTGCCGCCAAAATAATGAGGGATAGCACCTGCAACAGCCAGGCATAAAGAGGTCTTGCCAGCACCGCTGGGACCCAGCAGCACGGTAAATGAGCCTTTTTCGATGGTTATTGTGATATCGTCTAAAACTTTATGAGGATGATGATAAGCATAACTAAAGTTTTGTACTTTGATTGCTGACATGGTTGGCTTCCTTTCCGTCAAACAGCTTCTTAGCAGGGAAATAAAGGAGCTGGGTAATGATAGCGTTAACAGCGGCTACCGTAAAGACAACAGGCATCATCGCATACAAATAGACAGACATTGGCAGAGACAAAACAATCTTCAAGGTGGTAATAAAGGTAAGACCGCTGGCAATGGTTGTAATAAAGCCGGTTACGGCTGGTTTTATATTGAGTTTTCCTAGGGAAATATTGGCCAGCAGCATGACCAGCAAAGCGCAAACGACAGCGCCGATAGGCTCGCTGAGCAAATTTCCGTAAGGGAAAGCAGATTTGGATGTTGGAATGTTAATGGCAGCTGCGACCAAGCCGATACCGAAGGATTGACCTACTGTGGGTTTGGTTAAATTGATGGCAATACAATACATCGCAATTGTCCAATTAGGCGTAATGCCACCGATGCTGGGACTGACCAGATGGAGAATGGCACCAATGGCTAACAATAATGTGGTAATGGTAACCCAACGGTAGGAACCACCTTTATTTTTTTCAAACACTTTCATTTCTGGCTGCTGATTTTCAGTTTTCATGAATAATTCCTCCCTTAAAGTTGAGTTGAAAATAAAAAAACTCCGCGTCTCTATATCATATAGGGACGAGGAGTTAACCCGCGGTACCACCCTGATTAGCTAATAAAATTAGCCCAGCTTTAATCGGTACAGGACATTGTCCGATACCTGCTTCCTGATAACGGCGGAAGCCATTCCGACAGTGACTACCCCACGCAATGTGGCTCATACTGTATCTACTAGGCCCATTCGACATACTGAGCAGTGCCAAACTTCCACTATCATTGGCTCGCTGAGACTCTCGAAGCTATGTGTACTCTTCCTAGTCATTGATGATCGTGCTATTTATTTAAACGAAGTATAGCAGTAGGGATAGGCCTTTGTCAATGCCTAAATTCAGTGGATATAGGTTTTACCAGTCATTACAAAAGCAGCGAGATTAAAAAAGGCGAAATAATGGCTGTAAGTACGCCAGTCAGTGCCATGGCAACTCCTGCCATCGAACCTTGCTGTTCCCCTTCGGTTAGTGACATTGCCACACCCTGACCATGCGAAACCATGCCCATCGCCAGCCCGCGGACGGCGGGATCTTTGATACCAAATTTAGTTAGAACACTAAGACCGAAAACTGAGCCAAATGTTCCGGTAGCTACCACAAAAGCCGCTGCCAGTGAGGGATCGCCGCCTGAGAGTCTAGCTACCTCGACCGCGAAAGGAATGGTAGCGGATTTTGGAGCGATTGACACAACCACGACTGCGGGAAGACCGCCGAACTTAGCAATCAGCATGGCTGTCGTGATGGAAAGAATTGATCCGGCAGTTATGCCGATTAGAATGGGTGCACGATACTGCTTGAGTAAGTGGCGGTTCTTATAAACAGGAACTGCCAATGCAACTGTCGCCGGTCCCAGCAAGTAGGTCATTATTTCCATTCCGGGCAAATAGGCTGCATGCGGCAAACCGGCAGATACCAAAGCGGTAATCACGAGCAAAGTACTCACTAGGACAACGTTGGCTAAGGGGTGATTAAAGCGCAGAAAAAGTGAGCGGCCGATCAAATAAGCTGCTACTGTGATGGCGATCGTAAATAGAACAATAAGATTCATACTTTCTTACTCCTGCTCAGTTTTTGTCCGAGGTGCCCAACGGCAAAGAAAGGAACAAGAGCGCTAAAGACAATTGCTGCCGCAAGGATCAAGCCATTATTCCAAAACAAGCCGCCCCAATTCATCAGGCCAACTGCAATGGGAACAAAAAAGAACAGCATGTGCTTTAGTAAGAAATCTGTAGCCACTTGCACATATTCCAGTTTGACAATGCCGGCCGATAATAGCACGAAAAGTAAGATCATGCCAACCACTGTGCCGGGAACCGGAATTTTTGCCCATTGTACGATCTGGTTTCCTAACCAGTAAACCATCCAGAGTATGAACAACTGCCCGGAAAAAATCATGATCTTTCTAATGGCTGCCGCCTCCTTATGTCTGCCCAAACCGAATCTATTATTAATCTATCATTCCACGGCAGACTGTAAAATCCTTGTGATTTTGCTGTCCTTAGTTTATGTTACAATAAGCATAACAAATGATCATGATACGAACATGGACTTGAGAGGAGTATGATGCAGATGGAGCAAGAACTAATTTCAAAAGAAGCCGCCACCAATCAAGTGCGGCAAATGGGCCGGATGATGGCAACACTCTATTATCATATCAGTTGTCAGCTCATTGAATCAGTGGGGACTGAGCAGGCCAAACAGATTATTCAGCAGGCTATTAAAGCTTTAGGAACAGAGCGCGGCAGTGAACAAAAAGAAAAAGTCGTGGATGCTGGGTATGAACATCTTCCAGAAAATTATAGCAAGGTACCCGATTTGCCGGCTTTGGGCTGGAAGGTTCAGCAAGTAGAGCCTGGTGAAAATCCTACCCATATAAAAATTACCTATTGCCCATTTGCTGAGGTCTGGAAGGAAAAAGATTTTGCTGAGTTTGGCAGGCTGTATTGTACTATTGATCAAGCCAAATATCAGGGATTTCACCCGGATAGCAACTTGGTTACATTAAAGAATGTTCTTGAAGGTGATGAATATTGCGAAATGGTCTGTCGCAGGAAAAATAAAATATAGACGCTCTTCCTAAATTATGTTAAAATTACAAAAAAGACAGAATGCAAAAATGTATTTGCTCACTGGAAAACCAGAGGCAAGCTTATCTTTAGGAGATGAGTTTGCCTTTTTGTTTTGTCCTCGTATTCTCAGTGATTTTAAGGTATGAATTTTTAGGGAATGGGAGTGGTCCCTGGCATTGATATGAGTCGTTTACCAATTTATGGAATCAATAAAAAGGGGAGAAATTTTTACATGAAAAAGACAATATTTGCATTACTGGTAGTTTTCTTAATGACACTGTTTACTGTGGGCTGCGGTTCACAACAAACAGCCACCAAGAAAGAAGAGGTTAAGTCAGCTAATTTATTGGAGACAGTTAAACAACGCGGTACGATCAAAGTAGGTACAGAGGGAACCTATCCACCATTTACGTTTAAAAATGAAAAAGGTGAATTGCAAGGCTTTGATGTTGATATTATCAATGAAGTTGCAAAACGAATTGGGGTAAAAGCTGAGTTTGTTCCCACAGAGTGGAAAGCAATGTTTACTGGGTTGGATTCCGAGCGTTTTGATGTGATTGCCAATCAGGTTAGCATTAATGAAACCCGGTTACAAAAGTATGATTTTTCTACCCCCTACACCGTATCGGGTGCGCAAATCATCGTGAATAAGAATAACAGCAATATTCATGGAATTGAAGATTTAAAAGGCCGCAAGGTAGGGGTTACTCAAGGCAGCAATTGGGAAGAAATTGCTAAAAAAGCAGGTGCTGAAGTTCAACATTACAAAGGAGCGAATGAAATATTCGCGGATGTCGCGAATGGACGGATTGAGGCATCGGTCAATGACCGCTTATTTGTCGCTGAGTACTTACTGAAGAATCCTAATCAGAATATAAAAACTGCCGGAAAAACCTTTGATGAATCAAAAATGGCATTTGCATTCCGGAAAGGCTCACCTGAATTAATTGCTGAAGTAAATAAAGCGCTGAAAGAGATTCAATCGGATGGTACTTATGTGAAGATAGCGCAAAAATGGTTTGGGGAAGATGTTAGTAAGTAGGGAATGGGGCATTGTATTTGATTCCTTTCCTGTACTGCTGCAAGGCACTTTTGTAACTGTTTATTTAAGTGTGCTGGCAATGGTAGGAGCAGTGATTGTTGGGCTATTAGTCGCAGTGGTGCGGGTAGCTAACATTAAGGGTCTGACGCAGTTGGCTCAACTTTATGTTTCATTTTTCCGGGGAACTCCATTGTTAGTTCAACTGCTGATGTTATATTTCGGATTAACTTCATTTAATATCATTCTTGATCCGTTTCCGGCTGCGCTTATTGGTCTGATTTTACATTTTGGCGCCTATATTTCCGAAATATTCCGTGCCACCATTATCTCGATTAGTACCGGACAATGGGAGGCTGCATTATCTCTCGGTATGACCTATTCGCAGGCATTGCGGCGAATCGTGCTGCCGCAGGCAGCCCGTATTGCTATTCCGCCATTGTGGAATTGTTTGATTGATGTGCTCAAGTCGTCATCTTTGGCCTCAGTAGTGACAGTACCGGAATTAACCAGACAAGTCGAAGAACAAAGCTCAGCCCAGTTTGTATTTATGCCGTACTTTGTAACTTTGGCCTTATTTTATTGGGTTTTAGTGCTTGTGATGGGGTTGGTGCAGGAATGGCTTGAGCGCAAACTGCGTATACCGGGAGGATCGTCATGATTGAAGTCGCAGGTTTATATAAAAAATTTGGTAAAACAAATGTGTTAAATGATATTCATCTTACTGTCCAAACCGGGAATGTTTGCGCTATTATCGGACCCAGTGGTTCGGGCAAAACTACATTGCTGCGCTGCTTAAACTACTTGGAAGAACCGAATGCCGGAGTGATTCGAGTAGGAGATTTTACAATTGAAGTTGCAGCGCTTGGCCATGATAAAAAGATGATTCGTCAACTACGCCAGCGCACTAGCATGGTCTTTCAGCAGTTTAATCTCTTCCCACACATGACTGTGCTGGAGAATATTATGGAGGGACCGGTCATTGTTAAAAATGTACCCAAGCAGCAGGCGGCAGCGACAGCACGTTACTGGTTAAAAAAGATGGGGCTGGAAGAGAAGGAATCGGCCTATCCGGGGCAGCTTTCAGGCGGTCAGAAGCAGCGGGTCGCGATAGCGCGTGCTATGGCTATGGAGCCGGAGGTTCTCTTGCTGGATGAACCCACTTCCGCATTAGACCCTGAACTGGTATGTGATGTACTTGCAGCATTAAAGAAACTTGTTCAAGAAGGCGTTACCATGATTGTGGTTACTCATGAGATGGGGTTTGCCAGAGAAGTTGCCCATCAGGTGGTATTTATGGATGGTGGCTCCATTGTGGAAACTGGTACCGCGCAGCAAGTATTTAACTCAGCCAATCCGCGTATTCAGGCTTTCACAACCCAGTTTGCACGTTAAATCGGTTCAAGTAATAAACATTCGGTGCGGCAGGAATAACAGCTTGCCGCGCTTTTTTATGGAGGGATAACCTATGCGCAAGGAAACATTGTTGATCCATGGAGCAGAGGAGGACGCTACCGGCTCGGTCAGCACGCCGATTTATCAGGTTTCTACCTTTCGACAGCATACTGTCGGACAGGAGGGTGGTTATCAATATTCACGCGGCGCTAATCCAACCAGATATACTTTAGAAGCGCAGATTGCCCTATTGGAATCCGGGGCAGCAGCTTTTGCTTTTGGTTCAGGGATGGCTGCTTTAACTGCCGTATTTCATCTGTTTCGCAGTGGTGATCATATTGTAGCAAGCCGTGACTTATATGGCGGGACATCACGTGTGTTGGATAAAATATTCAGCCGGTTTGATTTGACAGTGGACTATGTGGACTTTACAAACCTTAGCGATATTGCGTCAGCCATACGACCTAATACTAAGGCATTAATGATTGAAACGCCCTCAAATCCTACTCTTATGGTAACTGATATTCGTGCTGTTGTAGCCCTGGCACAGCAGCATGGATTACTAACTGTAGCGGATAATACCTTTATGTCGCCTTATTTGCAGCGGCCATTGACGCTAGGGGTTGATATCGTAGTTCACAGTGCCACTAAATTTATTGGCGGGCATTCCGATGTTCTGGCTGGTATAGTGGTTGCTAAAACCGATCAACTGGCAGAGGAGCTGCACTTTATCCAAAATTCGACCGGCGGTGTATTGGGGCCATTTGATTCATGGCTGTTATTGCGCGGGCTGAAAACGCTGGGTGTACGGATGGACCGGCAAGCGCAGAACGCTCTTGCTGTTGCTGCCTGGCTGAGAGATCAACCCGAGGTTAAGCAAGTCTATTATCTCGGGTTTGAGAATCATCCTGGTTATCAGCTTCACTATAGCCAGGCAGATGGAGCCGGGAATGTGATTTCCTTTGATGTCGGCGATGCTGAGCTTGCTCATAGCATTTTAGCAAAATTGAGCTTGTGCGTATTGGCCGATAGTCTTGGCGGCGTTGAATCTTTGATCAACCTATCGGATAAGATGTCTCACGGCTCAGTTCCAAAAGAACGGAAGCTGCAAATGGGCATTACCCCAAGTTTAATTCGCCTGTCAGTGGGGATTGAACATTCCGATGATATTATTGCTGATCTCCGGCAAGCATTTGGACGATAGTTTGTAAATCTGTGTGCAGTGCTGACTTGCAAAAGCAGGCTAATCCTATAAGGATTAGCCTGCTTTTGCTTTGGGGATAGTTCGGGCATGCGTGAGAATTCTTTACTCAGGCTTAAGCGAACAAATCGGGCATTTTTGTAGGGATAGCGGCTGTTCCAGACGTGCTTGCTCCAATAATGGTTTATTACGAAAAATTTCAACCGTTGCACCATCCGCAAGAACAGTACCGTTATGTAAGATAATGGTGCGCGTGCATAAATCGAGAGCCATATCCAAATCGTGTGTAGCAATAATTTTGGTATGAGTAAATGTGTGCAAAAGATGAATAAGCTGGCGGCGGGCAAATGGGTCCAAAGCTGCTGTTGGTTCATCCATCACTAGAATGTCAGGCTCCATGGCCAAAACAGTAGCTATGGCTACAGCTCGTTTTTGGCCTCCTGAAAGGCGATAAGGAGGGCGATCTTTTAGTTCCAGCGCACCCACTGTTGTCAATGCGGCTATCACTCGCTTGTTAACAGTTTCTGTCGGCAAGCCCATATTGATTGGTCCAAAAGCCACATCGTCATAAACGGTTGGCATAAATAATTGGTCATCAGGATGTTGGAATACCATACCAACCGTACGTCTGATTTGCGGCAGGGTCTGCTTAATAATTGGGTAGCCGCCAATATTGACAGTCCCCGATGTCGGGAATAACACTCCACTTAAGTGGGAGAGCAGGGTGGTTTTGCCGGAGCCGTTGGAGCCGACAATGGCGACTGATTCACCATGGCCAATGTGGAGCGTTAGCTTTCTTAAGGCATCCGTGCCATCAGGGTAGGTATAGACAACATCTGTAATATCAATGGTATGGTGACTCATTAAAATCCTCCTGTCAGCAGCTTTCCTAAAGCCTGCGGGATATTGACAAAACGACAGAATAGAAAGAATACTGGCCAAAAGAAAAGAAACAGCTTATCTTGAGTAGTCCAAACCATAGCTGTCGATATTCCGATGTGCCCATCGTAGCCACGGCATAGCATGGCTTGATAAATCCGTTGTGCCCTGGCCATTGTTCTCAGCAGCAACTGACCCAGCAATGAGCCCCAGGCTTTATAATGAACACCATTATTTTGAAAAGAACGTTGATGATAGGCTTGAAGGGTTGTTAGAAATTCTTCAAGCAGTACATGGATATAGCGATACATAAACAATATTTGAATTACAATGGGCTTAGGAGCACCAAGCTTGCTCAGGGCTGTGCAAATGGAATTGATCCCGGTGGTTGCAACTAACAGTAACGCAGCTGTTATGGTTAACATTAATTTAAGCGTAATTCCTACAAATGACAGCCAGCCGCCTGTGACCATAAGCGAACCAACAGCTGTGACCGGAACATGATCAAATAGGGGATTAAATAAACCAATAACAATAATAAACGGAGCGATCATCAGGAGCCGCTTACATAAATAGTGAATAGGCAGATTGCCTAGGGATATCAGTGCAACCGGGTAGAAAAATAGAGGAATGAGGCCGGTAACTTCATACTTCGAGAATGATGTAACAATTACCACAAAAATTAGTGTTGTATATAGCTTGGTGCAGGCATTTAATTTGTGAATAAAGGTCTTTTGCAGCGCAAGTTCATCCAATGTACGTAAATCAAGCCAATTTGATTCGAGTTTTAGCATAATCTTCCTCTTTCAATCATGTGCTTTGAGCGGTTTAGACAAAAATTAAGAGATACGACTAAGTCGCATCTCTTAATTTCTACTAACGCCTTGCTGCCACCTGCAAGCCTTTGCCAATAAATAAAGCCAGTAACAGAGTGATCAGAGAACCGACTAAGCCAGCCACTGATGTTCCGGCATCAACCGCTGGCCAAGCCGTTGATTTGTCTGAGGCGGGTTCGGTTGCTGCCGGCTGAGCAGCTGGAGTTTCCTGTTTAAAGTTGTAATCAGGAAGGAAGGCGATTTTTTCTTGTAATTGGGCAAAGAATTCATGGACTTCATCACTTGCCTGCAGTTCCTCTTCACCGCTGACTTCAAAAATCGACCATTCGAGTCCATCTGGGTTTGTGGAAGCAAACCAGGAAAGTGCGCCTCCTGTAAACAACGCCAATATAAATAATACGACCAGTACGTTTTTCATGGGGGTTGATCCCAAAGGCTGTGTTAAAGCCGTTTTCTGGAGAATTTCTGGTGCTGCATGGTAGACGAAGGTAACGACCGCAGCGGTAATTAACCCTTCTACAAATCCGATAGCCAAATGAATCGGCTGCATGAGAAGGGCAAAAGTGGAGAACGGCAGTTCTGAAATTCCTGAAAACAAAGTCTCCAGTACTACCCCAAACGCTCCTAGCTGAAGTCCGACAACTGCTGCGAGTACTGAACCTAACATAATTTTCCTTTGTGAAGGATTACTTTTTGTTAGTGGTTTATAAATAAATGGATAAGCAAGATAGCAAGGGATAAAGCCCATGTTGAAAATATTGCTGCCAAGTGCCAGCAGGCCGCCGTCAGCAAAGAATAAAGACTGCACTGTAAGAATAGAAGCAATGGTCAAAAAAGCAGCATGTGGTCCAAGTAGAATGGCAAGCAATACACCGCCGCCAATATGACCACTCGACCCGGTTCCCGGAATAGTGAAATTAATCATTTGGGCTGCAAAAACGAAAGCTCCTAACACACCCATCAAAGGGACCTTCTGTTCATCAATGTCTTGTTGGACTTTTTTAGCAGCATAAGAAACCAAGCCTGCTGTTGCTGCCCACATCGTTCCACCAATCACTGGCGAAATCAGTGCATCCGCCATATGCATAAAACATCACTCCTCAATATGTATAGTTTATCTAGTATCGTGCTTTGTTTAGCTGGCCGTCCTTAAACATGCAAGAATAAAAAAGCGACCACGCAAGAAAAACCCCAAGTGTTCTTGGAGCATGACCTTCGTAGTCACTAACAAGCCTTCATGGCTGCATTAGAAAGATATTTACTTATAGGTAATAATACGCTGTTATTTTGGCAAATCCTTCTTAGAATGACAGAATAATTGCGCTAGCAGCTTCTTATGCAGTATATTCTGGCTTGGTGGGGTTTATGCTGCCAAGGTAAAAAATAAAGCAGTAATCCCTAGCATCAATGCATCTAAGGATACTGCTTTCAGTTTACTGGACATTGATGACTTGGTCTAAGAGGTCAGAGGCTTGCTCTAGCGGAATCCCCTTTACCAACACCACTTCGCTGATCAGAATTTGACGGGCATTATCCAACATATTCTTGTCAGTGATACCCAGCTTCTTTTTATTGCTGATTCGAATCAGATCGCGAATGACTTCTGCGCCTTCGTAAATATCACCACTTTTTAGTTTGATGATGTCGCGGCGATAGCGCTGGTTGTCTCTACAGGATGTATCAGTTTCTCCATCATGGAAAGTAGTCAGTACATTCTCAAGTTCGTCTGAATTGACAATAGGGCGAATTCCTAATTGGTCAATTTTATCTACAGGGATCGATACTTGCATGTTTCTGTGAACAATGTTCATCATGTAGTAAAGTTGAGTTTCACCCAAAATTTCTCGTTCTTCAATCGCGAGAATGATACAACCGCCTTGCATGGGATAAAAAATCTTGTCACCTATCTGAAACATGTAGTTACCCCCTAACTTGTATGTGTTTCATTATACACTAAATGTAACGAAAAATCAAATAAACAAATATTCTAACATAAGGTAAATGCCATGTCAATAAATATGGACAGGCTATTTTAATATAGATGACTGGACGCAGTGAAGTCAATCGGCTGCAATTTTGCTGAATTTTTATGGATGCAGGTGAGGCCAGATGCATGGCATGATAATGCTTATTTTTCTGCGTGGCGGTGAGGCAATCTTCTTAGCTTATTAAAAAGTTGTGGCTAAAAATCTTGTATTCGTGCTAGAGTATCAAGACCTGGAAATCAAAGACAAAAGCGTAACTACAGGCTTAGCTGAAGGTAAGGCCAACCTTATCAGGCGCAGATCGAGCTTTATTATTAAAGCAATCACTCTACTTAATTCAAGACACAAAAAGCTTACCGTTTGATTTGCGGTAAGCTTTTCTTCGTGAGAAGCTAAGTCTTGTAATTAGGTGTTGCTGTCCCTGCGTTGACTACCTCCAGTGGAGTAGCGAAGTAATGGCTGGTACGGGGGCAAGACAGGCTGACTCCTTCTTCTTTAAGAATTTGCATAATGAGGAGATTCACTTCTTGTTTAATGGTTAAATATTCTTCCCACACGGTGGTAGTGGTAAAGAAATATAGGAAAATATTCAAAGAATTCTCGCTAATCGAATCAAATTTCACAAAAATTGTTGTGTTGTCGATCGAGGGGTGCTGGGTAAGTATAATTTCTATACGCTCAATACAATTTTTTAAAGCATTGCTGTCTGTATGAGGGCTGACTCCCAAATTAAACGTAATGCGGCGCAGTTGGCGCTTCGTATAATTGACAATTGGCGCATTCACCAGATTAGAATTTGGTACTGTAACTAAAGCATGCTCGAAGGTTCTAATTTTGGTACTGCGGAAATTGATGTCGATAATGGTTCCTTCAACCTCATTCGTTTTTATCCAGTCACCAATGCTAAAAGGTTTATCAGTAATAATGACAATGCCAGAAAAAATATTGGCCAACAAATCTTTTGCTGCCAGTGCAAAAGCAAGTCCGCCCAGTCCGAGCCCGGCAATAAATCCATTGACATCATAGCCCCAATTACTGGCGATAACAACAAAGGCCAGAGCGATGATCAGGAAGCGCAGTACTTTTGAAAAAAAAGGAATTAATATTTGATCAACTTTTGTATCCAGTAATCGGCCAAGCGTTTCGGTATCATTTCCATAGAGTTTTACCAAAGCGTGAATTCCCTGAGCTGTAAAAATGACGATAAAGGAACTAAGTATTTTGCTTAGGATTGGCTCATAAGTAGTTGGCAGGTAGTTTGCTAAGGCCAAATATAAGCCCAGCGTGATGATGGTATTACTTGCGGGAGATTTAGCGGCAGTCAATAAGTAGTCATTGGCAGCGACCTGAGTAGCATTAAAAAATTTGGATAACCAATAGGTGATATGCCTGGTGAAAATATTTCTAAGACCTAGGAAAAAGCACAGGATAACAACAGATATTCCAATGCGATACAAGTGGGAGTAGCTAACTAGATAGTCAGCGCTTTGATCGAACTTTGCGATAACTGACCAGACATCATAATCCATACTATTCCTCCTTAATGATCAGATCGAGCGATATCTTATACAGGTGGTTTTATTGTAAAGGCTATTAAAAAAACTTGCAACCTTATTGTTTTTATGGGTTGTTAGTTGTGGGTTAAGGAATATTATTCCAGTGGCACTCATAGCAGGTTTTGTTATGTCAATGGTTAATATAGTATTAATTAGAATGAAATAACAACCATGTTTCGAATATAAAAAATTATGCAGGAGCGACCAGCTATGTTTGATATTGTGATCACAAATGGGATACTCATTGACCCGGAAAAGTTAACGCGGCGTAAAGGGAATATTGGATTGAAGGATGGTAAAATTGCGGCAATAACAAGCCAGGAAATTCATGGCAAGATGAAGGTTGATGCTGCTGACCGAATTGTTTCGCCGGGGTTTATCGATATCCATGGACATGTAGATTTAGATGCTTATTGTGGCGAACTATCGCTGCGGCAGGGAATTACAACTACTGTTGGTGGAAACTGCGGCTTCAGTCCGTGCGATATTGAGGCGTTCTTTACTGCTCATGAGACAGATGGCTTTATTATTAATCAAGCTGAAATGATTGGACATTCTTTTAGTCTACGGGACAAGGTTGGAGCGACAGATCCGTTAAAACCAGCCACTCCGGAACAGTTAGCCCAAATGACCGAACTGGTGGAAAAAGCTTTTGAGGCTGGGGCATGCGGCTTATCGCTGGGCTTAGCCTATGCACCTGGCAGTTCTAACGATGAGGTCTATAATTTAAGTAAACTCGCTGCACGGTATGGCAGAGTTGTTGCAGTCGATACCAGAATGCGTACCGGTATTGATATGTATTCACTGGTTGAAACTGTTGATATAGCCCGGCAAACTGGTGCAAGAGTTCAAATTTCTCATTTGGTGTACCAATATGGTACTGGCGTCGTGGATGAAGCTTTAGCTGTTATCGACCGAGCAAGAGCAGATGGCCTGGATATTCGCTTTGACAGCGGCATGTATACTGAATGGGCTACTCATATTGGTGCTGTACTCTTTAATGAGGATTCGATCGAACTTAACGGTTGGCAGCTGGAAGATATCTTGGTCATTACTGGCAAATATAACGGGCAGCGTTTAAACAAGGAAATCTACCAAGACCTTCGCAGCAATGCTCCACATACCGCTGTAGTTGTTCTTACCGGAGTGGAGGAAGAAATCTATCTGGCGCTTAGCCATCCTTATGGAATGCCTTCGACCGATACGGGGGCCTATGCACCTGGCGAGGGACATCCGCAGATAGCTGGCAGTTTTCCTCGCTATTTTCGAAAGTTAGTAGGCGAACGGTATGAATTAACCATCATGGAGGCCATTAGAAAGGCTACTTTACTACCGGCTGAGACGCTGGGTTTTCATTCTAAAGGACGATTGCGCGTGGGTATGGATGCCGATGTAGTAGTTTTTGATATAAAGGGCATTATGGATAAAGCTGATTTTGGTTTGCCAGATGCGATGCCCGAAGGCATCGATTATGTTTTTATCAATGGAAAGCTGGCATTAGAGAAAGGCCGGCTTATTGAAAGCCAGGCCGGAAAAGCCGTAAGGTGCCATAAGCCTGTTTATGACTATCAGATATAGTTACTTTTAGGTTATGGAAGGTTGTCGGGAAGGCGGCGATGGGATGAATTTTCTGCGTGTCACTGAAGAGAACCTAGCTACTGAGCATATTTGTTGTGCCTTAGCGGACAAGAAAACCAACCTGGGAATAAAGCTGAAAAAAGAATGGCTGCGCAGCCGGTTTCAAGAAGGATTAATTTTTCAAAAAGCTGATGTCCAAGGAAAAGTTTTTATTGAATATTTGCCAGCTGAGAATGCCTGGTGTCCGATCGATGGAAATGGATATATGTTTATTAATTGTTTTTGGGTGGCAGGCAAGTATCGAAAAAAAGGTTATGGTGCATTTTTGCTAGAGGAATGCAGGCGAACTGCGGCAGGCAAAAACGGACTTATTATTGTTTCAAGTCATAAAAAGAAACCTTATCTCTCCGATAAAGCTTACTTATTGAAAAAGGGATTTGAAGTTGTAGATCAAGCACCGCCATATTTTGAGCTTCTGGTGCATCGATTTAATACTACAGTACCGTTGCCTCGCTTTAAAGCTTGTGCAAAAACTGCAAAAATTGAAAATGCTGTTGGACTTACAGTCATGTACACGGACCAATGTCCATATGTGGATCATTATATCCATAGCGAGCTTGATGAAATAGGTATTGCATTCAATATTCAAATACAAAGAATAAAGATTAATAGTAGGGAGCAGGCGCAGAATGCACCGGTTGCTTTTACTACCTATAGCGCGTTTTATCAAGGGATTTTTCTTACTCACGAAATTTTAACAATAGCGAAATTTAAAAAATTGTGGGATCAACTTCATCTTCGTACGTCGACTTGTAGTCGCTAATAATGATTTATTTGTATCTTTCAATCCCAAAAAACAATCCAAGTCAAGCATGATAGGTCTGTCATGTTTGACTTGGATTGTTTTTTATTGTCATTTTACTGATCAGGCTAATTTGTAATCATTGGAATTCTTAAGGGGGGGAACCGACTGTTTCTCGGGGCTCAAAAGCTGTTTATGCTCAATCCCGATAGCCTAAGGTACGTGAGAGTTGTGCCGTCCGCTCCAATAAATGGGGCACAATATTTTTTTTAATATGCTCTGCCGAGAAACGGGTAGATAGTCCTGATATGCTAATCGCAGCAATAATCGTTCCGGTATGGTCATAGATAGGAGCACCGACACACCGGCCTTCAAGTTCGCTTTCACGCTCATCCAGGGCATAACCTTTAGCTCGTACTGTCTGCATTTCGCTCAAGAAATCTACAGGCGTGGTGATGGTATATTCGGTTCTCCGCTCCATTTCTTGACTTGCAAGCAGTGCTAGAATTTCCTGGTCGCTGTGTTTCATTAACAATGCTTTTCCCAAGGCTGTGCAATGGACTGAATTGGTCGATCCAAGCTTAGTCACTAAGCGCAAAGCATGAGGACTTTCAACAGTATCTACATAAAGAACGCGATTTTGCTCCAATATGGCAAGGTGGACGGTTTCTTTGCTAAGTTCACTCAAAAACGCAAGATGAGGTCTGGCAATCAGCTTGACTTCGAAATCCTGTTCAGCCCACCGGCTTAATGACAACACCTGTAAGCCAAGACGATATTTGCCGCTATTGTCACATGTCACATAATTACGATCTTCCAGGTTGCGGAGCAAGCGATATACAGTCGGCTTAGGCAATCCGGTAATTGCAGTAAGCTGTTTCAGACTTAAAGGAGTTTCGCTGCGTCCGACCGCTTCTAAAATATTAAGTGCTCTATGCAAGGACTGAACTTCCATCGTATCATTTGCCGCCATGATGTCACTCCTCAAATTTTTTGATTTGGCTGGTTCTTAATATATTGATTCTATATTTCATATAGTAAAACTTATGGATCATAAATGCAAGTAAATGAGTATCATTGTTTTATTATAATGGAGTAAATAAATATATAGTGAAATTATATTTCATATTATGAATTAAAAAGTAAAATATTTGAAAATTATCTTGTTTGAATAAATTCTAAATATTATAATTAAATCAGATAATGATATTATATTCCATAATATGAGACAAAGGAGGCGAGGTGCGTAATCGAGGATTCTAAAATAAGGGAGATGATGTTGGTATTATGGAAGTCAGACACAATGCTCATCCGAGAGATGCAAAGCATTACACAACAGAACAATTACGAGAAAATTTCTTGATTCGACACCTATTTCAGCCAGATTGTTGCAAAATGATTTATAGTCATGTAGATCGGATGATTACCGGCGGTATCTTACCCGTTCAGCCGCACATGCTGCAGGTTGGAACAGGTATGGGTGTCAATACCTTTCTTGAAAGGCGTGAGATGGGAATTATCAATGTGGGTGGCGCTGGTTCTATTGCTGTTGACGGTGTGCAGTATTCGCTTAAGCCAACTGATGGCTTATACATAGGGCGTGGTGTCAAAGAAGTGGTTTTTTCTAGTGATAATAATGAGCAGGCAGCTAAATTTTACTTTAATAGTTCTCCGGCCCATGCATCTTATCCAACCGTTAAAATTGAACGGGATAGGCTTGAAGGGAATCATCTGGGGAAAATCGAGAATTCAAATGACCGCACGATTTATAAATATATTCATCCTCAGGGTGTTCAGAGTTGCCAATTGGTGATGGGCATGACGGTATTGAAAAACGGCAATATGTGGAATAGCATGCCGTGTCATACGCATGACCGGCGGATGGAAGTGTATTTCTATTTTGATTTACCGGCAGAAAATATTGTTTTTCATTTTATGGGTGAGCCCAAGGAAACCCGCCATATTGTCCTGCGGAATGAAGAAGCAGTGCTTTCTCCCAGTTGGTCTATTCATTCGGGCGTCGGAACTCATAGCTACACGTTTATCTGGGGCATGGCCGGTGAAAATCAGATTTTTGACGATATGGATGCCGTATCCATGCAGCAAATATTCTAAGTGACTGGAGGAAGCAATATGGACTTATTTAATCTAAGCGGCAAAACTGCTATTATCACCGGCGGAGTAACCGGGCTAGGGCAAGGTATGGCGATTGGACTGGCGCGAGCCGGTGCGGACATTGTAAGTGTTGGTATTGGCGACCCTAGTGAAACAGGTGAACAAGTACGCAGCTTAGGACGCCAGTTTTTAGCCATTGATGCCAATCTCATGAGTACGGAACCTATTAATGGAATTATTGAAAAGGTGGTCCAAGAGTTTGGTGGTTTCGATATTCTAGTGAATAATGCAGGAATTATTCGTCGTGCCGATGCGCTGGAATTTAGTGAGCAAGACTGGGATGAAGTCATGAATATTAATATTAAAACAGTATTTTTCTTTTCTCAGGCCTCTGCCAAGCAGTTTGTCAAGCAGGGGCGTGGTGGAAAAATCATCAATATTGCTTCAATGCTGTCTTTTCAGGGGGGAATCCGGGTTCCTTCCTATACCGCCAGTAAGAGCGGTGTGTTGGGGATTACTCGTCTGATGGCCAACGAATGGGCGAAACATCAAATTAATGTAAATGCCATTGCTCCTGGTTATATGGATACTGCCAATACTGCCCCTATTAAAGCTGACGCGAAGCGCAGTGCAGAAATTCTTGAACGCATTCCTGCAGGCCGCTGGGGGCTGCCAGATGATTTAGCTGGACCAGTAGTTTTCCTGGCATCAGAGGCGTCTGATTATGTGAATGGTTACACCCTCGCAGTGGATGGAGGCTGGTTAGCTCGTTAAGAGTAATCAGCGACTGACAATTCGCTGCAGCGAATTTTATAGCTTCCAAATACAGAATATTCCGTTATCATTTATCAAGGTTCGGATAGATAAAATGGAAGGAATGTGGAGTATATGAAAATTAAGCAAGCCATTGATAGAATTCCAGGTGGACTTATGTTAGTACCCTTGTTCTTAGGAGCACTTTGCCATACTTTCTCACCAGGAGCAGGAAAATATTTTGGCTCATTTACCAATGGATTGATTACCGGAACAGTACCCATTTTATCGGTCTGGTTTTTCTGTATGGGTACAGGCATTGATATTAAAGCCACTGGTACAGTTTTACGAAAATCCGGGACCCTGGTGGTGACAAAAATTGCTGTTGCCTGGTTGGTTGCATTAATTGCTGTAAAATTATTGCCCGGAAATGGTATCGAAAGCGGCTTTTTTGCCGGTTTGTCCATTTTAGCAATCATTGCCGCTATGGATATGACCAATGGAGGCCTGTATGCCTCGATTATGCAGCAATATGGATCTAAGGAGGAAGCCGGAGCCTTTGTCCTCATGTCGATAGAATCCGGACCTTTAATGACTATGCTTATTCTTGGCGGATCTGGTATTGCTACTTTTGAACCACGGTTATTTGTTGGCGCTGTTTTGCCCTTTCTCATTGGTTTCATCTTAGGTAATCTTGACCATGAGCTGCGTGACTTATTTAGTAAAGCCACGCAAACCATGATCCCGTTTTTTGCCTTTGCTTTAGGTAACACCATTGATCTCAATGTGATCACAAAGACTGGAATGTTAGGGATATTGCTGGGAGTTTCCGTCATTGCCATAACTGGCATTCCACTCATGCTGGCCGATAAGTATATTGGTGGCGGCAATGGCACAGCAGGCCTTGCAGCATCAAGTACTGCGGGTGCAGCAGTTACGAATCCGCTCATTATTGCAGAGATGAATCCAGACTTTAAGCCAGTTGCACAGGCGGCAACGACCTTAGTTGCTACTTCTGTCATAGTCACCTCTATTCTAGTACCTGTGTTGACTGCCTGGTGGGCTAACTATATGAAGGGGAAAGTTGACATCTCTACGGCAAAAGTAGATCTCTAGATTTTGACTTGGTATAGTGGGAGGCATACAAAATCAGTATGCCTCGCTTATATCATTCAACCGGCTAGGGTGGATATATTCATGCTCCAGAGTAAGAGATTGCTGACTATTGAACGCAGAGGAGGGAAACTATGGGATCTATCCTTACAGTGGGTGAGCCGATGGCGCTTTTTGTAGCCGAGCAGGAAGGCTTATTGGACGAGGTAGAAAGATTTTCACGGTTCGTAGCTGGTGCTGAAGTAAACTTTGCTATTGGGATGGTTCGGTTAGGTCATCAAGTGACATATATTACCCAATTGGGAAATGATCCGTTTGGGAGACAAATCGGGCGATTTCTGAACCAAAACGGTATCAATACATCCTATGTGAGTTATCATTCCAATTATTTTACCGGTATGCAATGGAAGCAGAAAGTAAGTCGTGGTGATCCGGACGTGTTTTCCTTGCGCAAGAATTCCGCGGCTGCGCATATGAATCCTCATACGGTTAAAGATGTGCAGTGGGAGAAGTTTGATCATATTCATCTGACTGGGATTCCACCAGCTTTATCTAGGGATTGCCGCACTATGGTTTATGAGCTTATGGCAGCAGCCAGCGCTAACGGAGTGCAAATCTCGTATGATCCGAACCTGCGGCCAAAGCTCTGGGACAGTAAAGCCGAAATGGTAGAAGTGGTAAACGACTTAGCAAGGCAAGCTGATCTTGTTTTTCCTGGTATCGAAGAAGGGCAGCTGCTTACCGGCAAAACCAATCCACAGGAGATTGCAGACTTTTATCATGCGTATGGAGTGAAAACAGTGGTGGTCAAATTGGGAGCAAAAGGGGCTTATAGCAGTACTGGATTAAATAATTTTACGACTGAAGGGTTTTACGTTGAGCGGATTGTGGACACCGTTGGTGCTGGCGACGGCTTTGCTGTCGGGGTTGTTAGCGGACTTTTAGAAGGTTTGCCTTTACCGGAAGCGGTACGGCGAGGCAATGCAATGGGTGCGTTGGCTATTATGTCACCTGGGGATAATGATGGATTGCCTGACAGAGCCGGGTTGCGCAAGTTTATGGATGAACAGCACAGAAACGGAGGCACTTGATGGACAAGGAAACAATAATAAAACGAATTTGCACCGATCGCTTAGTTGCAGTCATTCGGGGTTCTACCCTTGAGGAAGCGAGGCAGCTGGCCAAAGCTTGCATAAGCGGTGGTATTCAAGCCATTGAAATCACATTTACGGTTCCGGGAGCAGATAAGCTGATTGAGGCCTTAAGGCAAGAGTTTAAGGAGGCTGATATTATCATTGGGGCAGGGACCGTGCTGGATGCAGCAACCGCCCGGATTGCCTTGCTTCAGGGAGCACAATTTATTGTTTCGCCTTGCCTGAATATTGAGGTTATTCAATTGTGCAACCGATATCGGGTATTAGCTATGCCTGGGATTATGACAGTTCGGGAAGCCATTTTGGCTATGGAAGCTGGTGCTGAAATTCTCAAAGTTTTTCCTGGCGAACTTTTAGGACCTAAGTTCGTCAAGGCCTTAAAAGGGCCGTTGCCGCAGGTGAGATTAATGCCAACGGGTGGTGTTAATCTTGATAATGTACAAGAATGGCTTCAAGCAGGAAGTAGTGCTGTAGGTGTCGGCGGCAATCTAACCCGGGGTGTGGCCGTTGGCGATTATGCCCAAATTGTCGAGAGAGCCAAGTGCTTTGTTCATGCTGTGCAGAAGGGTAAAAACGGAATCGCTGCAACCTAATAAAAAGTTCCTCCCTGGTGACATTCACCAGGGAGGAACTTTTTATTAGTATGTAATCGCAGCTAATTATTCTTTAATAACTCCTTGCTGTCTTTCAGCAATTAGATCTTCCAGGCGTTCTTTCTGACGCATTAGCTCGTCCAATGGCGGTTCGCCAACTCCAGGAGCAACTGGCATTACTGGAGCAATACCGCGCGCAGATTGCTCAGACATCATTTTATAACCGAAGGCTCCAGCAATTGTACCAACAACTAGTCCAATCCAAAAATCTGTTCTTGAAAACATGTAGCTCACCTCCTTTCTACATTGTTTCTTATATTATAGCAAACTTTACCAGACTTTTTTATAATACATTAAAATTCTTGCACTATTCAGTACGACCCCAACCGTAGCAGCGTTATGAATAAGCGCTGAAATCATGGGATTGGTACGCCCTACAGCACCTAATAACATGGCTGCTGTGTTAACGGCTATGGTCGCTGCAAAATTCTGCCGGACAATTTTCATCGTATGTTTACCCAGTGTAACAACTTCAGATAACACTAAGGGGTCTTCTGAGTTGATTGTTACTGCCGCCGATTCAACCGCAATGTCGGTTCGGCGCCCACCCATTGCTACTCCCACATCGGCAAATGCCAAGGCTGGAGCATCATTCACGCCATCGCCAATCATCAGCACTTGTGAACGGCGCTGCAGCTTAGTGACCAGCGCTGCTTTATCTTCCGGCATGACTTCAGCATGGTATGCATCGATATCCAGGGCTGCTGCAACATGCTTGGCAACTTGCTCAGTGTCGCCAGTGATCATGACGACTTCATCAATCCCTTGCCGACGTAATTGGTTGATCGTCTTTTTCCAAGTCGGGCGAATGGGATCACTAACAACAAGTACTCCGATCAGCTTGCTATTACGGGCTATATAGACCAGATTATAGCCATGTTCTGAACCTGCCTCGGTACCGAAGCCTGAGCTCTGCACTTGATTTTCCTGCATGAAGCGCCAACTGCCAACTAAGATGCAACCGCCGCTAATGTCTTCGAAATCAGGCACTTCGGCACGAATACCTCGCGCAATGATAGTTTCAGTATCGGTATGAGGAGGGATTGTCCAACCTTGGCCCTCGACATGTTCTAAAATAGCCGATGCGAGCGGATGGGCGGAATGAAACTCAGCTGAAGCCGCTAATAAGAGTAATTCGCGTTCATCGATTCCTGGGGCGGTCTTAATTGAAACAACTTGCGGCTTACCAATGGTGATAGTCCCGGTTTTGTCTAAAGCAACTGTATCAATCCCGGCAAGAGATTCGATGTAGTTACCTCCTTTAATCAGGACTCCCCGACTGGCGGCTCGTCCGATGGCTGCCGATATAGCGGTCGCGGTAGATAGTTTTAGACCGCAGGAGAAATCAATAAACAACATGTTTAACACTCGCTGCCAATCTTTTGTGGCACCATAGACTAATCCGGCAGCAATAAATGAAATGGGAACCAGCATATTGGACATCCGGTCAGCAAAATTTTGAACCGGAGCACGGCGAATCTGGGCTTCTTCCACCATATGGACAATTCGGGCAACTGCCGTATCGTCACCAAGCTTTTCTACTAAAATTTCCAGAAACCCATTTTGAAGGACGGTGCCGGCATAGACGTGGTCGCCAGGATTTTTTTCAACCGGAATATATTCACCGGTAATTGAGGACTGATCAACAGCTGCTGCACCGGACAAGACTTTTCCATCCACACAAATTTTCTCACCTAGATGAACGCCAATCCGGTCTCCTAGTTTTAAGCTGGCCACCGCAACTCTAATTTCATGTCCATCATCTTCGATTTTCCAGACAAACTGTTCGTCAAGACGGAGTAAATGGGAGATATGTTTACGTGCTCGTTCTGCTGTATAGGTAGTCAGCGTTTCGGCAAAGTTGGATAATGTTAATAGTGTTAAACTAGATTCGGGTTTGCCGCTTAAAATCGAGGCAATGACTGCTGTGGTTGTCAATGTATCCGCATTGGGCTGACGGTCAATCAAGACACTGCGTACTCCGCTAGCAATAAAATTGCGGGCAATCAGCAATACAAAAGCACTGCGTGCGAGAAATAGTGTATTGAACAGGCCTGGCGCAGTAAGACGCAGGATTTGCAGGCCGACCAGACCTGCACCGGCTATCATTGTCGCTCGGCGATGTTCATGCAGTGATAAATGCTGCTCATCTCCAGTTGACTGAGAGCACTTGACTGGCAATCGTGGCATACAGCCAAGCTGGTAAATCAAGGCATTTACTTGCTCTACCGGCAATTGGCCATTATAATAGACCGAAAGTTTGCCGTTGTCGTCGGCATAAGCGCTTACAACAGCGGCAATACTCCGCAGACTTGCTTCAAGCATACTTTTTTTTCGGTCAGTTAAAGCTGTTCGGATGGGAAATGTAAGGTAGCGGTGTGACATTAGCTTCGTCCTTTCAATAGTGAATAAGCCCACCATATCATTTGTGGTCCGGTAGGACGGTGGCCCATTGACCACATTTTTGTTCTTCCCCAGAGAACGAAGGATAAGGCTAAAACGGTGCGTAAATCAAGGGTGCGATTGGTATTCGCAAATATTTCACGGTTCAGGCGCCGGAAACAATTGCGAATATCGGTGCCTACTTTCCCGTAACGCGAGTGAGCCTCAGGGATTTTATGTATTTGCTCAAGATAGTCGACCAAAATGTCAATATGATGATCACTGCAGGTATATTCAATTAATACAGTTCCTGTTTCGGGTGTGAAACGGACTTTTGATAGTCCTGGCATCTTAGGGAGCTGTCTTTCCCAACGCAGTGCCAGCTCGGGATTATGTAATAAGGTATCATGCTGATAACGACGTCTGCCGGGTACAGCATGAATAAGTTGAAATCCTTTAGCACCAAGTAATCCGTGCAGCTGGCGTCCAGCCGATACTCCTAATGCTAAGCCTGTAAAGTAATTCATCATGATCACCGTCCATATTGTTTTTCGACAAGTCGTTCTAAGTCTTGAAGTAATGGATTCTTGGCTACATCTTCGGGCGAATACTGAATGAGTACCGAGCCGGTCGCCGGGTTAACTGAAAAATGGCTTATCTCCGGAATTGTTTCTAAATAACTGTTTAGCTCACTGGCAGCCGAAGCATTGTTAAGCAAAAGCTGAGAATAAAGGCGTACGCGTCCGCGAATATAATGAAGCACTTGGATATTTTGTAATAAATAAGCTTTCTTGGCCGGCTGGGTGAATTTTTTATATTGAGACAATAAGTCCATATGTTGTCGCTCCTTTTGTAGATAGTAAGTTGCTTGTCGGCGATGCTGCCAGGTGTGTATAAGTGCTAATAGGCTGAAACATACTCCCAGCCATACATGATACCGTTTATTAAAAGGCAAGGACAAAAGGCTACTCAGTAAAGATAGCGCTAATCCAAGATCAACACGGCCATTGCTAATTTGCATTTGGCTGCCCTCCTCATATTATTTGATAGAGATATTCATTATCAAATGTTTTTTAGGAAAATTGTACCATTGTAGAAATGATACTGTCAATATAATTGTTATTCGTTGATTTTCTATCTATTCCTGTCAAATTTTAGCTGAATATGCAAATTTCAGTAAAAATTACAATTCCAAATTAGCACATAAAGCGGCGCCCGGAGCCTATTGTTCTATCTATAATAAGGGCAATCTTTTCAAGCTTGGGATTGTAACAATCATATTAGTTATTGTTATTTTAGGAATATAACAATATAATGTATATCAATACCCTTGACAAAAAGCATACCAGGCGTATGCGTCTGTTACCATGAAGGTGCTTCTTGGTGACATAAATGGATATTAATTAGGAGGTGAACCTATTCTCTCTAAGTGGGGAGATAGGGAGTTATTGGACCCTGCGTCTATAATTTTTAATTTGTTTTTTATCATATTACTGGTATTATTGAATGGCTTTTTCGTGGCAGCTGAATTTGCCATGGTAAAAGTCCGGAGCAGCCGTATTGAAACACTGCTGAACGAAGGAAATACTAGAGCTCGATTTGCCAAGAAATTGGTCGAACATTTGGATGAGTATTTGTCAGCTTGTCAACTTGGAATTACGCTGGCATCACTAGGGTTAGGATGGTTAGGCGAACCGGCTATTGCCGATATGATTGAGCCCGTTATGGTGGCATTTGGCTTTTCCAGTCAGATGGTTCACGGCGTTTCTTTTGCAATCGCGTTTTCCATTATCACGGCTTTGCATATTATTCTAGGCGAATTAGCCCCCAAATCTTTGGCTATTCAAAAAGCAGACATTGTCACACTTTGGACTTCAGTACCGCTCATTGCTTTTTATAAGCTGATGTATCCATTTATTTGGATCCTTAATGCCATAGCCAATTGGATTTTGCGCGCTATTGGTATTCAGGCTGCCAGTGAGCATGAGGCAGCACATACTGAAGAAGAGATTCGTATTCTCATGGAAGAAAGCCATAAGCAAGGTTTTATCAATAAAACAGAACTGACTTTTGTGGATAACATTTTTGATTTTGCTGAGAGAAATGCCCGTGAAGTCATGATTCCCCGTACGGATATGGTTTGCTTATATGCAGAAGATAGTTTTGCCGAGAATTTAGATATAGCGATTGAGGAACAATTGACACGTTATCCGGTTTGTGATTCGGACAAAGATAATATTATCGGCTTTGTTCATATTAAAGATCTTCTTAAAGCGGTGGCTAAGGAGAAGAATCCTAACTTAAGAACAATTGTAAGAGAAATCATGGCAGTACCTGAATCTATGCCGATTAGTGACCTGCTGAAACGTCTTCAGAAAGACAAGTCACAGGTGGCTCTTGTGGTCGATGAATATGGGGGAACAGCCGGGTTGGTAACCATTGAGGATATATTAGAAGAAATTGTCGGTGAGATTCAGGATGAATTTGATGAAGAACGGCCGATTGTCGAAACCCGTGGAGATCATTCTTATTCAGTAGATGGCCGGCTGCTCATTGAAACCGTCAGTGAAATTATTGGGGTCAATCTTGAATCCAATGATTTTGATACCATTGGCGGCTGGGTGTATTCAATGGTCGAGATTGAGCCTAGTGTGGGTCAAAAAGTTATTTATCAAAACCACGAATTTATCATTGAGGAAGTGGATCATGTGAGGATTAATCGCGTCTTGATCCGCAAAATTGATGTGGAGGAAATCTCTGAGTTTGCAGCATCCAATAGTTTAATTTAGCTTGAAGACTGGCTGACCGGCTGAACCGGCTGGCCAGTCTTTTTTATTTGAGAATTCGCATAGATTGGCGAAGGGTTTATTATGGCAACTGCAAGAATTTTATTATATAATAATATTTGACAAAGCTTATCGGAATAGGAGGATTTATCAATATGTTGGACAAGTCTGAATTGCAGTTTCAAACCAAGTGCGTACACACGGGGAATGGTGTTGATAAGGAAACCGGAGCCATCAGGCGTCCCCTGACAATGGCGAACAGCTACCGCTTACCTGAGGATGCATCTACAATGAATTGGAGTGACCCCAATCAATTGGTATATACCAGAAATACTTCAGCCAATCAAATCTATCTTCAAGAGAAACTGGCAGCACTTGAAGGCGGAGAAGATTGTGTTGTGCTTGCTACTGGTGTTGCAGCTTTGGCAGGTGTGTTTTTCACTTTTCTGGAGCAAGGAGCCCATATCATTTGCTCAAATGTTTCCTATATTGCAGTTTACAGACTTCTTAATGAATATTTTCCTGCTAAGTATGCCATTGAAACCAGCTTAGTGGATACTGCGGATTTGCAGCAAATAAAAAAAGCCTTGCGGCCTAATACCAAGATTATTCATATTGAAACTCCAGGCAACCCTACGACCCGGATCAGTGATATTGCAGAAATCGCTAATCTTGCTAAGTCGGCAGGGGCATTGTTCACCGTGGACAGTACGTTTGCATCGCCATTTCTTCAAAAGCCGCTCGCACTGGGAGCTGATCTGGTCATCCATAGCCTAACCAAGTATATTAATGGGCATGGTGATGCTATGGGTGGAGCCGTCATTGGACGCAAGGAACTGATCGATAGCATCAAAAGACAAGCCATGGTTAATCTGGGGGGAGCGATAAGCCCTTTTAATGCCTGGCTGATTATGCGCGGCGTGGTGACACTGCCACTTCGGATGAAACAGCATAGTGAAACAGCCTTGAGAGTTGCTCGCTTTCTTGAACGTCATCCGGCGGTAGACTTTATTGCTTACCCGGGGCTTGAAAGCCATCCCCAGCATGACGTTGCCTGCAAACAAATGACCATGTTTTCTGGAGTGATGGCTTTCGGGCTAAAAGCCGATGTATCCACCCACAATAAGTTTTTGAATTCACTTGAGCTGATTGTTCCAGCTGTCTCAATTGGGCATGACGAAAGCTTAATGGTCTACACCGGTCCTAACGATGAGCGCAATGGCTTCTATCCACCCCCATTTAAAAATGGTCACTTGCGTTTTAGCATAGGCTTGGAAGATTCAGAAGATATTATTGCTGATTTATGCCAGGCTTTTGATCGATGCGGTCTATAAACACATCCGTAAAGTCTTACCAGATGAACGATCTGGTAAGACTTTTTATTTATTGGCAGAATTAAACAGGGAATTGGCATTTTTTGTCGAAAAAGCAGTAAATAAAAATCATGCTGATCATTGCAACGCATTGCGAATACGATAACAGTCACCATTTATAGGCCGTTTGCTAAGAAGTTATTTCACAGATAAAAGACAGTAGGCCTTAGTAATGTCTCAGAAATAAGAAATTCCTAAATTTTCTTTCTGTCATTGCTAAAACAATTTGGGATCAAGATCAGGCGTTATACAGAAAGAAAAAGAGGTGGAAGTATGCTGTTTAAGCCTATTCTAGGCAGATCAAAATCGTTTAGATCTCAAATTTGGGCAGTGTTGGGTGTGTTGGTGATTTCGGTATTAGCCATTATTGAAGTTTCAAATGGGATTGTATTTTATGATTTAGCAAGCCAACAGCAAAAAATCCAATTAGATAACTTCCGGCAATCAACGATCAAGCAGCTTCAAATGCAGGATCGGGCCTTTCTCATTGTAGAAGAACAGGCCGATCTTACTTTGCGTAAGTTAATGAACAGTTATCAGGTAAAATATCAAGAAGCTAACGGCAATCCCCAGAATATCGACCTTATGCAGCTTAAAGACAATACTGGTGAGCATATCGATTTTTTCATCATTGATAAGAATGATATTGTTCGTTATACCACTTTTCCACCCGATCAAGGTTTGGATTTTCGTAAGTTCCCATTTATGGAATCATTTATTCAGAGGGTGTGGCAAACCAATCAAATGATTACAACGCGAACTTCTTCAGGCGTCCATGGAGGCGTGAAAAAATATATTTATCAACGGACAGCCGATCAGCAATATATTCTGGAATTAGGAATGGCCTTTTATACTGAAAAATATTTTGCTAATTTTGGTATTGATAACTGGAAAAAAGAACTGGCTGATGATGCTGGGGTTATTGATAGCATCAATGTCTACAACTTTAATGGACATTCGTTTTCTTCCCAAAACTTTACTGTTGTGGAAGGCCCACAGCGCCAGGCTTTCGACAAGGCTGTTATGACCGGCGAGCGGCAACTTTATGAAGCAGGTAACCGGGTTTATGAGTATACCGTCGTACCAAGGCAAGGCGGAGATGATGCTGCCTTTGTGGGTATGGTTATGGAGATGGTCTATGATAATGCCAGCTGGAAGAAAGTCTGGTATAAACAGATTATATTCCAACTAGGTATTGCCCTTTTTGCTATTATTCTATTTGGTTTCACCAGTCAATATTTGGCGAGAAAGGTTGCTAAGCCTATTAATCAAATTTCCGAACATGTGAATATGATTGCGGCTGGAAATTTTGATCATAGCGTTAAGGTAGAAGCTGGGGCTGAGATTCAGCAATTAGCGAATAATATTGATTTTATGCGAGTCAGTATGCGGGAAGGCAAGAAGCAAATTACTGAAGCTTATGAAATCAGTTTACGAGCCTTTTTGACTGCAATTGAATTTCGTGAACAATCTACTGCTGTTCATTCTTTTGAGGTCAATCATATTGCCATTGAGATTGCTAAAAAAATGAGTCTGAGCGAAGACGAAATCAGAGATTTGAATTGGGGCACCTTATTACATGATTTAGGTAAGCTGGCAATTCCAGATAGTATTTTATTAAAGCCAGGGCCGCTTGATGACCGAGAACTTGATCTTATACGCCAACATCCTCGAATGGGCTATGAGATACTAAAAGGCGCCAGTTATTTTAAAAATGCCATCGAAATCTCTTTATATCATCATGAACGGTATGACGGAAAAGGCTATCCAAATGCTCTTAAAGGCGAAGCTATTCCATTATTGGCAAGAATTTGTGCAGTGGCTGATACGTTTCAGGCTATGATTGACGACCGCCCGTATCGTAAAGGTCTTCCTGTAGAGGTAGCTGTTGCAGAAATTAAGCGGTGTTCCGGGACTCAGTTTGATCCAGTTGTTGTAAGTGCTTTTCTCCAGATTGATCACTCTTGTTATCCTGATCGATTGAGAAATAGAGTGCACACTCACCTATTATAAAAGAATACACCATGATGAAAGGACAGTGTGAATCATCGCTGGATATTCTTGATAAAACAACCAGTAACCATGGCGGTTACTGGTTGTTTATTTTTGCGTTAATTGCGCAATTGACGTACTTAGTTTATAATTAGCAAATTTCAGCAGTTCATTAAGGAATGTATTCAGCATATCGGTTGACGGTACTGTTACTTTAAGCCAATAACAGCCATCACCGCTAATTCGGTGAGCTTCCTGAATTATCGGCTTATGATCGTCCAGTAACTGTTGTAAGGCTGTATGACTGCTGTTGGTCTTCATAAACACTGTAATAAATGCAGTCACCGTTGAAGTGGGGTTAGGCAGCTGCACCGTAATTGTGTAGCCCCGAATAATTCCAGCATCTTCAAGGCGGTGAACACGGTCAGCCACAGCCTGGCCAGTAAGGTGGACGATTTCCCCGATCTCTTTCCACTGCATACGAGAGTTCTGTTGTAGACAAGCGATGATGTTATAGTCGATTGGATCAAGCAACTGATATCAAATCCCTTCATGCTTCAAGTCATTCATGGCAAAGTCTTGCTTCAAGCTGTGGATGTTGTTAAAGAAACCAATTATAATGAACCTATCATACAGGATTGCTGGTCAGGGTGGCCAGCAACTGCTGAATTGGAGGGAAATCAATGAAGATCAGATTAATTCGACACGCTACATTACTGGTGATTTATCACGGCAAAACCATTCTTGTTGATCCCATGCTCAGTGGAGCAGGGACAATGCCTCCTGTGGTTAATTCGGCTAATGAACGGTTAAATCCTTTGGTAAATCTTCCTCATGATTCCGTTAATTTTACTGCCATTGATGCCGTGCTGCTCACCCATACCCACCGTGATCATTTTGATGATCAGGCAGCTGCTATTCTGCCTAAACATGTTCCTGTATTCTGCCAACCAGAGGATCAGGCAAAATTGCAGGAGCTAGGATTTACAGGAGTTACCTCCATCACCGACAGGTACTTGTGGCAAGGAATACAGTTTTTTCGTACTGGCGGACAGCATGGAACAGGAGAAATCGGACAAAAAATGGGACCTGTATCAGGCTATAGCCTGCAAGCCGATGATGAGCCTTGTCTATACATTGCCGGAGATACCATCTGGTGTCAGCCGGTGGCACAGGCAATAACAGCCTACAATCCTGACTATATCATTCTATTTGGGGGCGAAGCACGTTTCAATGAAGGTCAGCCCATTACCATGGGAAAGTATGATATCGATCAAGTCGCTATCCATGCACCTTTGGCCCAAATCGCAGTTGTTCATATGGAGGCATTCAATCATTGCCTGCTTCTGCGGGATGAGCTTAAAACCTATTTACAAAAGCAGGGGATGCAGGAAAGGGTTCTCGTTCCTGATGACGGAGAGTGGTTTTTCCATGTGTCATATTAAATGGTATGAAGGCCGTAAGCACTAGCGGTGTCTGCGGTGACCGCTAGCAGGGAACGTCATTAGACGCTGCAATAAACTTTTATTGCGCATAGGTGGCAGTTCGTATATAATGAAGTCATAAGAAGAGCAATGCAGCTCCGCAACCAGGATGGTTGCGGAGTTTTTTATTTAATCAAGTTATGGCTGGCATTGTCACTATTGTTGAGAGGATGTCCGGTTTGTCTGATGCCACAAAATAGTTGGCTTACAAAAAAGATCCTGTTATGAAATGGTTTAATGGGAATCGCTGAAAAAACAGATAAGGCGAAAGGGGTTCGAGTGTATGAGTGCAACGATGAAATCTTGGTACTATTTTGCCTATGGGTTAAATATGAATCTAGCGGAAATGCGGCGTAAATGTCATAAAGCCAAAGTGGTTGGCATCGCTAGGCTTAGTGATTACAAACTGAGATTTTATGAACATACTGTGGTGTGGGATGGTGCGATGGAAACTATTGTTCCTGAGCCAGGCGCAGAAGTTTGGGGCGTGCTGTATGAGCTGAATGCCTATGAATGGGAAGAGCTGGACAGCTTTGAAGATGTGAGAATGGATGGAACAGGAGCTTATTTTGGCTATCCGGTCGAAGTATTGTTCGAGGGGCCGGCACTGGTTCCAGCCAATGTTTACCTTAAAGCCCGATGGGGTCGTGCTGGAATTCCTAGTGCCGAGTATATGGCCATCCTTATTGAGGGTGCTGTCGAGCAGGGATTACCTGACCACTATATTCACTTTTTAAAAGGTCTGGATACCAAACCGGCTGCTTATCCTGTACCCAAACGGCCAAGCGGCAGTAAGCTTATCATTAGCGGCGATTGCAGTGGCTGTGCCTGATTGATTCTGGAATTTTTAACTCAATAGCTTATCGATAAACCCGCTGAACAGTGCGATTGCACCTGCTTATTCAGCGGGTTGTATTCTGCCATCACGAATTTAGCGATAGGAATTTTATCAGTATTCTTAAAAAGATCTCCTTGACACGGATAAAATCATGATGTATCCTTATAGCAAATACATAATTGTGCTGATCAGAATAACTGAAGGCCAAATTTCTTTAAACAGAAATTGGGTCTTTTTATTTTCTTGAAGCGGATTTTAGTCATTTATTAGCGATGTGAAATAAGGTGGTCAACACATGGAGATTAATTGGGAATTTGTCATAAGAAGCTTACCTTTATATCAAAAAGCGGCCTGGTTAACACTGAAACTAGCCTTCTGGGGTATTGGCGCGTCAATCATTATCGGCCTGGTGTGCAGTGTGATCTTATATTATAAGACCAAGGGACTGGAACGGCTGGTGCGTTTTTATATCGAAGTGTCCCGGAATACGCCATTACTTATTCAGTTGTTTTTTCTGTACTATGGCCTTACCAAGCTTGGTATTACCATGACTGAGAATACTTGTGCCATACTGGGGCTGGCTTTTCTGGGGGGCAGTTATATGGCCGAAGCTTTTCGGGCCGGAATCGAGTCGGTCAGTAAATCACAGCTTGAATCCGGTTTAAGTATCGGATTATCAAATAGCCAATTGGTGCGCTATGTCATTCTGCCTCAGGCTTTTGCCGTTACTCTGCCTTCGATCGGAGCAAATTGTATATTTTTATTAAAAGAGACATCCATTGTTGGTGCAATTGCCATTCCGGAGCTGATGCATACCACGCAAGACCTTATCGGCATGTACTATCAAACCCTTGAAGCCTTGCTGATGCTGGTTTTAACCTATCTGGTTATGATATTGCCATTATCTTTAGGATTGACCTGGCTGGAAAGGAGAGTGCGCTATGCTGAGTTCGGGAATTAATGTACTGACTGAGGGCATTAATCTGCAGCGTCTACTGGGTGGTTTGCTGATTACAGCGCAGATTGCATTACTCTCCATAGCATTCGGATCGGTTCTAGGTATACTCTTTGGTCTGGTAATGACTGTTAAATCACGCTTAATCCGTCTGATTTGCCGCTTCTATCTTGAGCTTTTTCGGATTATTCCCATCCTTGTCTGGTTATTTATCGTCTATTTTGGCTTCACGCGAATTTTGGATATCCATCTTGACGGGGAAGTCGTAGCCGTATTAGTATTTAGTCTTTGGGGAGCTGCCGAAATGGGGGATATTGCTCGTGGGGCACTGGAGTCATTGCCAAAGCATCAGGCAGAATCGGGTAAGGCTCTAGGGTTAAGTTTCTGGGGACTCTATCGCTATATCCTGATTCCTCAGGCGGTACGGCGAATGGTGCCTGGCGCCATTAATTTGTCAACGCGGATGGTAAAGACTACCTCTCTCGTGGTCATGATTGGGGTTATCGACGTTGTTAAAGTAGGGCAGCAAATTATTGAACGTTCAATTTTAAAAGAGCCGACAGCTTCTTTCTGGATTTACGGATTTATTTTTATCTTGTACTTTATGATTTGTTATCCATTATCAAAGTTAGCGAAAAAACTTGAAATGAAATGGGCGAGCTAGGAAGTGATTGATATTCATCAGGCAGCAAAAGAAATATTACTTGAGATACAGGGAATTCAGAAAAATTATGGTGGGGTAAATGTCTTAGATGGCATTGATCTGACTATCCACAAGGGAGAGGTTGTTGTCATTCTCGGTCCGTCTGGCTGTGGGAAAAGCACGTTATTGAGGTGTTTAAACGGACTTGAAGCCATTCAAGGGGGTGACATTCAATTTGCCGGTCAGAGTCTGGTTGGTCAAGCGGTTGACTGGCAGCAAATCCGTCAGAAAATTGGGATGGTTTTTCAAAACTATGACTTGTTTCCGCACATGTCGGTCATTGAAAATATATTATTAGGCCCAACAAAAGTTCAAAATAAGTCCCGTAAGCAAGCTCTAGAACAAGCCGAACAATTATTAGAGCGAGTTGGTTTGTTGGAGCGGAAGGACGCTTTTCCAAGACAGCTTTCCGGGGGGCAGAAACAACGCATTGCCATTGTGCGGGCTTTGTGTATGAATCCTGAGATTATGCTGTTTGACGAAGTGACTGCTGCGCTTGATCCTGAGATGGTTCGTGAAGTCTTGGATGTTATCCTGGAGCTGGCTAAACAGGGGATGACGATGGTCATTGTAACCCATGAAATGGGATTTGCTCAGGCTGTTGCTGACCGCATTGTCTTTCTCGATGCCGGTAAAATCTGTGAGATGGCAAAACCAGCTGAGTTTTTCGCAAACCCAAAGACTGAGCGTGCTAAGCAATTCTTAAATAAATTCCAATATTAAAATGAAAAGAGGGAAATTGTATGAGTATTAAAAAGATTTTGGCACTGGTATTAAGTACTTTATTCTTAGTAGGAGCTTTGGCAGGCTGCGGCTCCACGAAATCTGATGGCAAGCAAGACTCAGCGCAAGTCAATAAGAGCAGCATTGAAGAAATTAAGAAACGGGGTACCATCCGGATTGGTGTATTTAGTGATAAGCCTCCCTTTGGTTTTGTAGACGCTAATGGTAAAAATCAAGGCTTTGATGTGTTTATTGCTAAGAGATTTGCCAAAGATCTGTTGGGCGATGAGTCCAAAGTGGAATTTGTCCTGGTGGAAGCAGCAAGCCGGGTAGAGTTCCTGCAGGCCAATAAAGTGGATATCATTTTAGCTAACTTTACTGTTACTGATGAAAGAAAACAAAAAGTTGATTTCGCCAACCCTTACATGAAGGTAGCACTTGGAGTTGTATCGCCTAGCGGCCAGCCAATTAAATCGGTTGATGATTTAAAAGGCAAGAAGCTGATTGTCAATAAAGGGACAACTGCTGAAACTTACTTTACCAAAAATCATCCTGACATTGAATTGCTGAAATATGACCAAAATACTGAAGCCTTTGAAGCCTTGAAAGATAAACGCGGTGCAGCATTGGCCCATGATAATACCTTGTTGTTTGCCTGGGCGAAAGAAAACAACGGCTACTCAGTAGGCATTCCTACGTTGGGCAGCCTGGACACAATTGCTCCAGCCGTCAGAAAAGGCAATACCGAGCTGCTGAATTGGATAAACACAGAGTTAGATACCTTGGGTAAAGAAAACTTTATTCATAAAGCTTATGATGCAACGCTAAAACCTGCTTATAGCAGCGATATTAACCCTGAAGAAATCGTCGTTGAAGGCGGTAAGCTGAAGTAATCAAGTGAATTTAAAAAGATCAAGCATTGTTTGATAAACAATGCTTGATCTTTTTTCTATGAAAGAATAAGTTTGAGGTTTTTCTAAGCCAATAGATCGATTGCTGTCATGGCCATGGCTTTTGCGCCCACCAGTACGCGCTTTTGAGCATGAGCCGATCCTGCTGCTGCTGCAAATTCGGGTGTATGAGCTGTAATATTTGTACCGATGGCGATATCGGGATGGATGGTTGGTGCGGCATGACTGACGTTGCCAACATCTGTGGAACCATCGGCATCTTCCGGGCTGAGGACGGTCACTTTTTCGCCCAGTTGTTCCATATTGGCTTTGAATAAGTCCATAAGGGTTGGATCGTTGATCAGTTCTTTAAAGAGTGGCTCATAATGGACGGTTTCAACGGTGGTGCCGGTTGCAAGCGCTACGCCTTGAGCCAGCTGCCGTACTGCGGGCAGCACTGTTTCCTCTAAATAAGAGGCTGATAAAGCCCGAATGGTAAACCTGCCTTGGGCTTGGGCAGGTACAATATTAGGAGCTGTACCGCACTGTGTTAAAATGCCTGCCAGGATGGTTTCCTGAGTAAACGTGTGACGGAGCGGGTGTAAGCCCTGATAAAACATCACCAGTGCATCTAATGCATTAATGCCTTTATCGGTTTTGCTGGCTACATGGGCTGGGCGTCCATGGAAAGTAACTTGCAGGGGATGTGTGGCATAGGCTGTTCCGCCGAGGTTGTTGTTATCGGCGGGGTGTACAATCAGAGCTGCCGTTAAGTCGTCAAAAACACCATCGGCAGCCATTTTGACCTTTGCTCCGGTTGTCTCTTCCGCCGGGCAGCCAATCAAATAGGAAACGGCCTGGCTGCCGGCTACCGCAGAAAACGCCGTTGCTGCCCCAAAGCTCATGGCGGCTATTAAATTATGACCACAGGCGTGCCCAAGTTCAGGTAAAGCATCATATTCAGCTAAAAAAGCAATTTTAGGTCCGGTGTTTCCCTTCGAAGCGATGAAGGCGGTTTCATAACCGCTAATATTTTGCCTAATAGTAAATCCCTGACGACTGGCAGCTGTAGTTAATAACTGAAGGGCATGGTGCTCTTGTTCACCAAGCTCCGGGTTATGATGCAAAGAAAGGCTGATGGTTTCCAGCTCGCCAGCCATGGCGTCTACTGCAGCGCAGACTTGTGTTTTTAAAGCTTGTTTGTTCATGGTATCATCCCTTTATCTAGTTAATCTTGAGTGGCTGACTCGTTGATGAATAATCCGCCACGATTGGTTTCCAGCAGGGCGGTTAGTCCAAAGGGTAAAGTAGCCTTGTCAGGAGTATGACCAAAGTAAAGATTGGCCAGAACAGGCTGCTTTAATCCTCCCAATCGATCCCAAAGTACTTCTTCAAGGGTGAAATCTTCCTTTTCACCTTCGCTGTCACAGTCTGCACATACTGCAATGATAATTCCGGCAGCAGCCTGGAGTTTACCTGCCAGCAGCAGCTGAGTCAGCATGCGGTCAATTCGGTAAGGTTCTTCACCCACTTCTTCAATACAGAGGAGTTTGTTGCAAGTATCAATTTCATAAGGTGTTCCCAAGGTTGCTGCAAGCAGGCTAAGATTTCCACCTGTCAGATATCCGCTGGCTGTTCCGGGAACAATGGTCAGCGGCGGGGGAGAGTCGGACGGATTACTGATCATTCCGAGCGGAGCAGGGGCTGTAATAGCCCGGAATAAAGAATCAAATGTATATCCAGGCAGACCTTTGCCCAAATCAGCGGCTACCATGGGGCCATGGAAGGTGACAAGACCAGTTCGTTGACCAATGCTGGTATGGAGGGCGGTAATATCACTGTAGCCGACAAATACTTTGGGATTAGCCCGTATCAGATCATAGTCCAGCAGCTCAAGCAGGCGCATGGTTCCATAGCCGCCTCTCAGGCAAATGATGCCGTTAATATCTGGATCGGCAAACATTTGGTGAATATCAGTAGCCCGTAATGGATCAGAGCCGGCCAGGTAGCCATAAGTCTGCTCAGTTGTGGCACCAAGCTTAACCCGGAAGCCTTGTTCCTTTAGCCAGCTGATGCCTGCTTGAGCTAACTCGACATTCCCTGGGCTGGCAGGAGCAATAATGCCAATTGTATCACCCGGGTAAAGGCGCTTAGGCTTGATTTGGGGTATAATGCTCATCTTCTAGCCCTCCTTGTAAAAGTGACCTTAATAAAAAGGGATATGAACCATAAATGTCACATCCCTGAAGATTGTTATTTTTCTATGTATGCGGTTTTAAAGTCTGCTAGACCAAGTACTGACCAAAAATAACCCTTCACATAGGGTTTGGTTACATAGGGTTGGGTTGTATAGTAAATGGGGATGACTACCGCATCTGCAAACAACAGTTTTTCGGCATCATGCATGGCTTGCATCCGTACCGTCTGATCATTGGTAGCCTGAGCCTGTTCGATGAGGCTGTTATAGGCGGTATTATTGTATTTGGCATCATTGTTAGGATCTTTAAATACATCCATAAATGTCATAGGATCTGCATAGTCACCGACCCAGGAAGCACGGGCGATTTGGAACTGACCTTGAGAGCGTGATTCTAAAAATACTTTGGACTCCTGGTTCGAGAGTGACACAGTAACCCTAAGGTTTTGTTTCCACATTTCCTGAATGGCTTCGGCAATTGATTTATGCATCTCACCCGTGTTGTAAAGGATTGTCACAGGTGGTAGTCCCTTGCCGTCCGGATAGCCGGCTTCAGCCAAAAGTCTTTTTGCCAGTGCAGCATCTTCAGCCGCATAATTGCCGCCTTCGTCTCTAAAATCTTTGCCAGTCGCCGGGTTTACAAGTCCAGGGGCTACCCAGGCATAGGCAGGTTGTTTACCGCCTTTAATGACATTTTTTACGAGCATATCCCGGTTAAGAGCCAGAGAAAATGCTTTGCGGATTTTGGGATTGTCAAAGGGGGCTTGTTTAGTATTGAATACATAGTAATAGACCCCCAGGTAGGGCGATACTTTGAGTAAACCAGCTTGATTGAGTCGATCGTGTTCAACTACGGGCGGTTCAACCATCATATCGACCTGGTTGTTTTCAATTAAAGCCAGGCGTGTTGTCTGTGAATCGCTGATTGGCCAGCTCATTTTTGTTAATTTGACGGCGGCTGTATCCCAGTAGTGATCGTTTTTAGCGAACTCAATGGTGCTGCTATGCGACCATTTGGTAATCTTAAAAGGGCCATTGCCAATCAGTGTTTGTGCATCTGTTGCCCAGTTTTCAGGATTGGCAGTCACAGTTTTCTGGTGTACCGGATAAAAAGCATGAAAGGCTGCTAAACTTAAAAAATAGGCTGTTGGCTTTTCTAATGTGACTTCCAAAGTCGTATCATTCAAAGCTTTTATGCCAACTTGATCTACCGCTGCTTTTTTTTCATTATAAGCTTGTGCATTCTTTATTGAAAAGAGCATATAGGCATTTTCTGAAGCAAATTCTGGATTTAGGACCCTTTTCCAGGCAAACTCAAAGTCTTGGGCAGTCACTGGGTCACCATTGGACCATTTCGCGTTTTGCCGTAATGTAAAAATGTACTTTAAGCCATCAGGCGAGACTTCCCATTTTTCGGCAACACCTGGGGCGGGTTGATCCTGGGCATTCAGACGGGTTAATCCTTCAAAAATCTGTATTTCCACTAAGGATTCAGGAATTGCAGTGGATTTTGCCGGATCAAGAGTAGCGGGTTCTGCTTCCAAGGCATAACGCAGTACCTGACCATTGCTGGCAGATTTGCCACACCCAGCAGCCAGTGTTACTAGCAAGGTTACAATTAACAGGATCGAAAAAACTTTTACTCGTGACATCATAGCTCCTCCTTATAAACCTATAGGATTGAAATGGTCATAAAGGACTTGACCAATTTCAGCAACTAATTGCAGACCGCGATAGTTGGCATCTAGATTGCCGGTTAGCACAACAACGATATAGGGGCCGCCGGGGAAAAACAGAATACCGCCATCATGCTCCACACCGGCTAATGTGCCAGTTTTGTGAGCAAGGACAGTCTCTTCAGGCCAATAAAAAGGAAGCTTATCCCGGATTTGCTGTCGCTTTAGAATGTCCAGCATCAAATGGTTATATGACATGGGAATTTCACTGCCGGTTAGAAGCTTGGCATATAATAAGGCTAAATCGGCGGCAGAAATTGTATTTTCGTGTCCCTTTTGCGCGGCGGCAAAGTCCATCATACGACGCTTCAGACAGGTGGCTGTTAAGCCAAGCGCAGCCATGGTGTCGTTAATTGACTTCATGCTAACGAGATCAATGAGCATGTTGGTTGCCGTGTTGTCACTGACGATAATCATCAGGGTAATGAGTTCTTTGACAGTCATGGGAAGATTGGGGCGCAATTCTTTTAGAATGCCTGCGCCACCAACGCAGACTTCATTGGTGACAATTAAGGTATCCTCTAAGGAAAGTGTATTAGCAGCAGCTTGGCGCATGATCTCGTACATAATCGGCACTTTAATCATACTGGCTGCCGGAAAAGGCAGTGTTGGATTGAGTTCCAGACGGGCACCGGTTGTTGGATTCATCAGGACCAGTCCGAAGTGTCCTGTATATGTCTCTAAAATGCCCCAAATCTTTTGACGCAATTCCTCCATGGAAAGCTCCTTTCAGATTGGACTTTAGCGTAGGCTAAAAGGCTGTTATTGTTGCTGTAATAAGTGACAAGCTGCCAAATGGCCGGAGCTTGCTTCGAGAAGCTGCGGTTCTTGCTCTGCACAAATGGGCAAGGCGTGGCGGCAGCGGGTGCGAAACCGGCAGCCTGTAGGTAAATCAATGGGAGTCGGGACATCACCTGTCAGGCGAATACGTTCGCGTTTGGCTGAGGCTGCTGGATCGGGAATGGGGATCGATGATAACAGAGCCTGTGTATAAGGGTGTTGTGGCCGGCTATATAATTCATTGCTTGAGGCAATTTCAACAATTTTTCCTAAATACATCACAGCAACGCGATGACTAATATGTTTTACCATGGCCAAATCGTGGGCAATAAATAAATAAGTTAAACCCAGTTCGGCCTGGAGCTTCTCTAATAAATTGATAATTTGAGCTTGTATGGAGACATCTAACGCCGAAATGGGTTCGTCGCAAATCATAAACTCAGGATTTACTGCCAGCGCCCGGGCGATGCCGATACGCTGACGCTGGCCGCCGCTGAATTCATGGGGAAACCGGTTAACGTGTTCCGGGGATAAGCCGACTAATTTTAATAAGTCGGCGATTTTGTCCGATCGTTGGGCGGCAGCAGCTATTTTGTGAATAGCCATAGGTTCACCAATGATGTCACCAACCGTCATGCGGGGGTTGAGGGACGCGTAGGGATCCTGAAAAATCATCTGGATGGTCTGGCTTAATCTTTTATTTGCAGCCAGTGCAAGGATGCTTTGTCCGTGTAATAAAATCTCGCCGGCAGTTGGCTGATAAAGATTCATAATGGTTCGACCTGCTGTTGATTTGCCACAGCCGCTTTCGCCAACAAGGCCAAGGGTTTCACCCCGGCGCACTGTAAAGCTGATATCATCAACAGCTTTTACGTAGACGGTTGGCCGCCCAAAGAAATCAGTACTGACCGGAAAGTACTTTTTTAGATGACGGACGTCTAATAATACTGGTTGTGTCATTGGCCCTTAACCTCCCGCGATATCTTAGGAGCGCCCGGATGCTGCAGCCAGCAAGTGACCTGATGATCGGTGGAAAGCTGAGTGACTTCAGGATAGCGCTCAGCACAGATACACATGGCATAAGGACAGCGTGGATGGAAATGACAGCCAGCAGGTGGCTGTAAAAGATCAGGCGGCTGTCCGGCAATTGTAGTTAGCTGTTCTTTATGAGGCGTATCCAGTCGCGGCAGTGATTTGAGCAGTCCCCAGGTGTAAGGATGCTGAGGGTGATAATAAATGTCTGCTGTTGTACCGGACTCAATGATTTTTCCGGCATACATGACAATGACCCGGCTGCATAATTCGGCAATGGCTCCAAGGTCATGAGAAATAAATATAATTGCGGTATTGAGTTTGGCTTGCAGGTCTTTTAATAAATCAAGAATTTGGGCTTGGATGGTTACATCAAGAGCCGTTGTAGGCTCGTCTGCAATCAGTAATTTGGGGTTGCAAGAGAGTGCTATTGCAATCATGGCCCGCTGGCGCATGCCGCCGCTGAATTGGTGAGGATAATCTTGCAGACGCTGCTCCGGCGCCGGGATGCCGACCAGACGCAGCAGTTCAGCAGCCTGACGATAAGCGGACTGTTGATCAAGCTTTTGATGTAATTGCAATGTTTCAGCAATTTGATTTCCAATGGTAAGCACAGGATTTAGCGCAGTCAGAGGATCTTGAAAAATCATACTGATGGCATTGCCGCGAATCTTTTCAAGTGCTGATTCGGTTTGCTGTAGTAAATCGGTATCATCAAAGAGAATTTTGCCGCTGGGATAGCGGCCAGGCGGCGTCGGATTAAGTTGCATGATGGAATGCGCTGTCACACTTTTGCCACAGCCGGACTCACCCACAATGCCGACGGCCTCGCCGGGGAAAATCTGAAAGCTGACATTGTCGACAGCCTTGACTGGACCTGCATAAGTATCAAAGACAACCGATAAATTGCTTACTTCTAATAAAGGGTTCATTTGAAGTACCTCCTTAGCGCCGTACCCGGGGGTCGAGTGCGTCGCGCAGACCATCTCCTAGAAAATTGAAGGCTAGCATGGTTACACTGATCGCAAGAGCTGGAAAAAATAATTGAAAAGGATAAGACCGCAAACTGGTTACCCCTTCAGAAGCCAATACACCCCAGCTAGCCATTGGTGCTGCTACACCAAGGCCGATAAAACTTAAAAACGCTTCGGCGAAGATGGCTTCCGGGATTGCCAGGGTCATGGTAATGATAATAGGCCCCAAACAATTGGGGAGTAGATGACGAAATAATATTTGCCAGGAGCTGGCGCCAATCGTGCGTGCTGCCAAGACAAATTCCTGTTCTTTTAAACTTAAGATTTGGCCCCGGACAATCCGGGCCATACCCAGCCAGTAAGCAATGCCCAAGGCGATAAAAATATTTGTTAAACCTGGTTTTAGGAGAACCATTAATAGTATTACATAAAGTAACACGGGGATTCCATATAAAATATCAACAATGTTCATCATCATCCGGTCAACGCGGCCGCCAAAGAAACCGGCAATCCCACCGTAGATTACCCCGATAGAAAGATTGATCAGACTGGCAACAATGCCGATAGACAAAGAAATACGGGCACCATAAAGGACACGGATAAATAAATCACGGCCTAGGCTGTCCGTTCCAAACCAATGCTCGCTGCTGGGCGGCTTATTGGCTTGCAGCAGATTTTGATCTGAATAGGATAGTGAAGATAGCCAGGGACCGACAAGTGCAATCATCATAATCAGGATAATGGTATATAAGCCTAGCATCGCTAATTTGTTGGCTTTTAGACGCCGCCAGGCATGCTGACCTTGCGTGGCGGGAGTTATGGCAGGGGGAGAAATATCCCGGTGTTTAATTGGTTCAAAAGAATCACAATTGAGATGCATGGCTTAGCTCCCTTGTTCCTTATTGACTTTAATGCGGGGGTCTAATAACGGATAAATGAGATCAACCAAAAGGTTAAAGACAATGATTAGCACACTGTAAAAAACCGTTATGCCAAGAATGACGGTATAATCTCGATTGTAAATGCTGGTAACGAAATGGCGCCCTAGTCCGGGAATGGCGAAGATGGTTTCAATGATGAAGCTGCCGGTCAACACGCCCGCGGCCATTGGACCAATATAAGTGACGACAGGAATGAGCGCATTTTTTAATGCATGACGGTAAAGAATTACTGTTTGTGACAAACCCTTTGCCCGGGCTGTTTTAATATAGTCCTGGCTGAGAACTTCAAGCATACTGGAGCGCGTAAGGCGGGCAATAAACGCCATAGGGTGACCTGCCAAAGCCAGAGCCGGCAGTATCATATATTCGACGCCATCCCATAAGGCTGCCGGCAATAAAGCCAGTTTGATTGCAAATCCATAAATCAATAAAGTTGCCAGTACAAAGCTGGGCATAGAAACACCTAGTGTTGCCAGAAACATGGTGCTATAATCCTGCCATTTATTTTGACGCAGTGCCGCAATGGCTCCAGCTGGAATACCGAATAAGATCGCCAAACTAATACTTGCTGTCCCGAGTTGCAAAGAAACTGGAAAACTCTCTTCAATGATGTCATTGACTGAGCGGCCTGCATATTTAAAGGATGGACCTAAATCAAAATGGACTAAATTTACCAGATAATCAGTATATTGCTGCCATAGAGGATCATTGAGATGATAGCGGGCCTCAATATTTTTCAATACAGCAGGCGGAAGATTTTTTTCGCCGGTAAAGGGACCGCCTGGAATAGCATGCATAAGCAGGAAAGTGATCGTAATAATTGCCAGCAAAACGATACAGGAATTAAAAATTCGATTTAATAAATATCGCAACAATTGAGCCAACCGTCCTTTCCAGCGTATTTAAAGAGGTATACCATGGTATACCTCTTTAAGGACTTTGTGTCCAATTCTATGATTCCTCAAGTTTATAAAGCTATGTATGAATGAAACTCGCTAAAAACTCAAGCTTACATCAGAAAAGAAGTATGTGATTAAATCCAGACAATTAAGGAAAGAAATTCTATAGAAAATGCTGAAAGTCCTTCTCTAGAACAGGCAAAATGATTACAGAACAACTTGCGCGCAAATCAAATAAAATTCAGTAACATGTTACCAATCATATTATTTTACAATTATTCTGATATGTGGAAGGAAATGTAAGTTGATGGTCGAATCATAGTAATTCAAGTTATCTTATACGATTACTAAACGTAACAGGAGTTTTTAAGATGCTAAAACGAATTTCCGTATTACTGGCACTCATACTACTGGCTGGAGTCAAGCTGGCATTGGCAGCACCACCGCAAATCTATGCCGAAGCTGCTGTTGTCATGGTAGCTGATGATCAGCACCTATTGTTTGGGAAAAATCCTAATGCTATTATGTATCCCGCCAGTACCACCAAGATTATGACCCTCATTACGGCCTTGGAAAAAGGCAAACCTGACAATGTTGTTGTTGTTAGTCCACAAGTTGCTGGCTGCGAAGGATCAAGTCTGGAACTTCGTGTCAATGATAAGCTGACATTACGGGAAGCCGAATATGGAATGATGCTGGTTTCAGGAAACGATGCCGCTGAAGCTATCGCAGAATCAGTGGCTGGATCTATCCCGTCCTTTGTAAACTTGATGAATGAACAAGCTGAGAAAATTGGGGCTAACCGAACCCATTTTAGTAATCCTCATGGCTTACCTGATCCTATCAATCACTTTACTACAGCCTATGATTTGGCACTGATTACTGCTTACGGACTGAAAAATCCGGAGTTTGCGCAAATCGTTTCCACCCGTGATCATGAAGTTCGATTTTTAAATGGAATTAGCACGCGTGCGCACAATACCAATAAACTCCTTGCTACTTATGCGGGAGCAAATGGTGTGAAAACAGGATTTACTAATGATGCTGGCGAGTGTTTGGTCGCTGCAGCCAAACGAGGGAATGTTCAACTTATTGCGGTTGTTTTAAATAGTGATTACCGGTGGCAGGATGCAGCGAAACTCCTGGATTTTGGTTTTCAGCAATTAGGAATATAATGAAAGTAGATAAAATCAACTAGATCAGAAAGAATCAATCAAGATGAATAGTTGTTTGGAAGCGATGAACGGCAGCCCGTACTTGGACACTTGGGCTGTCAGGAGCCAATAGTGTAACCGACCACTCCTAGCAAAGGAGTGTTTTTTATTTTTATCAGTTCAAGCGGGTTAGTGGTCTGGTAGATGAGTCCGGAAATACAAGATAGGGGGAATTCGGAGATGGCAATTTTAATCTTAGACGGAGATATTGATATCATCTTAATGGATGTCACCATACCTGGTCCTGGTGTTGAAGTTGCCCAGCATGTTGCAATAGAAAATCTAAAAAATGTTCCTGTAATTATGGTAACCGGAAATGCTGAGGCTAGCCAAATTGAAAAAGCGTTAGATGAAGCCAATTTTGAGAGTATCACCTGTTCTGCCGATAAGGTGGAACTGGTTGCGCGTGTTCAATCTGCTTTAAAGCTAAGAAAAGAAATCGAGAATGGTAAAGCGCGTGAAAAACAGTTAGTCGATTTAAATACAAGGCTGCTGAAACTTTCTTCAGTGGACGGACTTACCGGCATTGCTAATCGCCGCTACTTTGACGAGGTGCTAAAGCGAGAGTGGCGCCGCGCTAAACGAGATCATCAATCCATATCCATTGGTTTATTCGATATTGATTTTTTTAAGAATTACAATGATACCTATGGACATTTAACTGGTGATGATTGTTTGAGGAAAGTTGCGGACACCATTCGTAATACATTAAAGCGACCTGGAGATGTCGTTGCGCGCTATGGCGGTGAGGAATTTGTCGTTATTCTGCCGACAACGAATCGCTCCGGGGCATTGCAGGTTGGCGAAGAAATCCGAGCCGCTATCGAGTCGTTGCAAATTGAGCATAGCAGCTCACCTGTTAAACAGAATTTAACAGTGAGTGGCGGTATTGCCACCGGTATGCCTGGACAGCGTGACGATATTACAAGCCCAGATCAATTGGTGGCTTTCGCTGACCGAGCTTTGTATCAAGCAAAAAGTGCAGGAAGAAATATTGTTTTGCATAAGGACTACGAAGATTTTTAAGATAGTATTATGTAAATTGTTCTAAACGAATAAGCAGCGGCCAGAGTTCTGGCCGCTGCTTATTCGTTTAGTTACTTCATTAGTCAATGCAAGTGAAAGTATCCGGACCAATCAGTTGAATTTGCTCTACATTGACTGCGATGATCGTACCTTCTGGGAAACTGGCAAAGGCACAAGTCAGTTGCAATAATAAGAATTCAGTGTTATTCTCCCGCGGCTGTTGATTGGGCGGTATTGGAGGATAATAGCCCATATTGCGATCCCCAACTACTGCCAAAAGTGTTCCTTGCAATACGTTTCCGTTAACCAAAACAATGGCTAAATTGACGCCATTAGTCAAATCAAAACCTAATCCTTGCGGTATTCTCATCGTGCTAAAACTCCTTTACTGAGTTATTAGGTATCGACCTTTAATACATAATATGAATTTATTATGTAAATGTGCAGAACGGTGGTTTTTAATATAAAGGAAAAGTTGTCTTTTGGCTATGTTTAGTTTTTTTACATATACCGGATATTGCTAAAATCATTCTACGAAGGAAAAAAGATTCTTGAGTGGAATTAATACCCGAAGCTGATTTTGCGTATATCACTTATTTGGATGAAAGAATAGTGAGAGGAAGAATAATGAACATTAGATCTATTTTTGAGCTTGAATTTAAATTGCAGACCAAGATTATTGTGCTCGTCTGTGGTGTGGTAGCTGTTGTCTTAATGGTAACCGGCTTGCTTATTTCACGCAGTATGGCAGAACAAGTTAAGGATAGTATGGGGCGGCAAGCTATTAGCATAGCCCGCTTTATGGCTCAGTCTCCAGTTATTATAGAGGGGCTGACTGGCAAGCGGGATAGTGCAGATATTCAGCAGTATGCGAATATTAATAAGACGCTGGCTAATGTCCAGTTTATTGTGATTTTTGATATGGATGGAGTGCGAAAGTCACATCCTAATCCTGAAATGGTGGGACAAAAATTAGTCGGAGGCGATGAGGCAGCTGCTTTATCTGGTCAAGAATACCTATCAGAAGCCGAGGGAACATTGGGTTATTCTCTGAGGGCATTTTCTCCCGTATTTGGTCCTGATGGCAGGCAGGTTGGAGTGGTGCTTGTCGGAATTCTCATGCAATATGTGCATGACGCAGTAGCGCAAACGCAAATGATTTTACTGCTCGTTATGGTGGTCGGTATGGTAGTCGGGACTGTAGGGGCTTTGCTGTTAGCCAGAGAGACCAAGGGTGTTCTATTTGGGCTGGAACCGGCAGTCATTGCCAAGCGATTAGAAGAGCGGAGTATTATTTTGCAATCGGTTCGCGAAGCCATCATGGCTGTTGACCGTAATGGCGTTATCACGTTGCTCAATGAAGAAGGGAAGCGATTGCTTCGGTTAAGTGGGATAGAAGCCGATCCCTTAGGACGGCCAGTTGATGAATTTGTGCCTCATACCCGATTATTAGAAATTATGGAAACAGGAAAAATGGAGCTGAATCAGGAACAAGAAATCTTTGGTGTTTCAGTGCTTGCGAATCAAATACCTTTAGTAGTAAATGGCACTATTGTAGGGGCAATTGCGACTTTCCGCGATAAAACCGAGGTAAAACAACTCGCAGAAGAACTTACCGGTGTTCGCGATTATGTGGATGCTCTACGGTCGCAAGCTCATGAATTTATGAATCGGCTCCATGTAATTTTGGGGCTAGTGCAACTCGAAAACTATGATTTATTAGCCACTTATATTCAGCGAATTGCATCTGATCATCAAGCAGAAGTCGATTATGTGGGGCGAAGAATACGCAATCCTGTTATGGCAGGTTTTATCTTGAGCAAACTAAGTCTAGCACGAGAGCGAAGCATTCTAATGGAATTAACTGATGACAGCTTCTTACCGGAAGCCGAAGATGCCGAGACCACTCATAAGCTGGTTACCATTGTGGGGAATCTTATTGAAAATGCATTTGATGCTGTGGCCAACAGTGCTAAGCAGCAAGTTGATCTAGCTCTTAACTATAAGGACAACTGCCTGGTTATTGAGGTAATAGACACTGGTGCTGGCATTGCTCCAGAGTTAAGTGAACATATTTTTGAAATGGGGGTTTCGAATAAGGCTAATGAGCGGGGCTTTGGTTTATATTTAGTAAAATTAAATGTCGATAGTTTAGGTGGACGTATTGAGTTTATGCGGACTGATGAGGGGAAAACAATATTTACGATTATGATACCTTATGAAATTGGAGGTGAACTCGGATGATGATAAGAGTTCTTATTGTAGAAGATGACCCAATGGTAGCTGAGTTAAACCGGCGGTTTTTAGAAAAAATTGATGGATTTACTTTGGCGGCAATTGTCCGCAATGGTGATGAAGCACTGGCATTCTTACAAGAGAGCCGGGTAGAACTAGTACTGTTAGATGTATTTATGCCAGGAATGAATGGTTTTGAGGTATTGGCAGCCATTCGCCGCCAGCAGTATAAAACGGATGTCATCTTGGTCACTGCAGCCAGAGATAAGCAATCAGTGCAGGCTGCTCTCCGCCAGGGTGCGGCAGATTATTTGATCAAACCTTTTGAGTTCGAACGTTTTCAAGCAGCCTTATTAAATTATAAGCAACGTTTGGCATTTATTGAGAATCAAAGCGATTTTAGTCAAACGGCTTTAGATGAACAGGTTTTCAGACAAACTGCCAGCAGCGAAAAAAATGAGCTGCCTAAAGGTCTGGACCGGCATACCTTAAAACGGGTATGGGAGTGTATTGTAGCCAGCAGTGGTGAATTTACGGCAGAAACCATGGCTAGTTTTGTTGGAATTTCCCAAGTATCCATGCGAAAATATTTAAAATATCTGGAAGTAGAAGGGCTGCTTAGTGTCAAAATTAGTTATGGTGCTGTCGGTCGTCCGATATCAAAATATCGCTGCGCAAATGATAAATCATCAGTAAATTTTGCCGATTAATGGTTTTATATTTTAGAAAATCAACCACTCGCATCCTGCTAAAGCAGGCACGGGTGGTTGTTGCTTTACTTAGTTACAAAACTACTTATTTAAATTATTTATTAATTGGACCATAGACCTTGGGCCTTATAATAATAACTGGACTAAACTTTATTTCCGACAAATTTAGACAGAAAAGAAAGGGGATTTTCTAAAAACATGATTTCTATGCAAGTTCTAGTAGTCTTAGGCTGCCTGCTCCTAGGTACCCGCTTTGGCGGTATGGGGCTTGGTCTAATTGGTGGTATCGGTCTTTTTATACTTACTTTTGTTTTTGGTGTCGAGCCTGGCAAACCACCTGTTGATGTTATGTTGACTATCTTGGCGGTTATTGCTTGTGCTTCAGTTCTGCAAACTGCCGGAGGATTAAACGTTATGATGCGCTTTGCAGAGCGACTGCTGCGTCGTCATCCAGAGCATATCACCATTCTTGCTCCTGTAACGACTTGGGCCTTAACGTTCTTATGTGGTACTGGTCACGTGGTCTATACCATGTTCCCGATTATCTATGATATTGCAATTAACAAAAATATTCGCCCAGAACGACCTATGGCTGTTGCATCAGTTGCATCACAAATGGGTATCGGGGCATCCCCTGTTTCCGTTTCGGTCGTATCGATGGTTTCTATCCTAGCGCAGGCCCATGGCGTTGGTAAGGCTATTGGGATTTTGCAATTATTGTCTGTTTCAATTCCTGCTACTCTTGCCGGTGTATTGGTGGCTGCTCTTTGGAGCATGCGTCGTGGCAAGGATCTGGACAAAGATGAAGAGTTTCAAGCCAGACTTAAGGATCCGGAGCAAAAGGCGGAAATCTATAGCGCTTCAGATACCTTGTTAGGCAAAGTGTTTCCGAAGGAATATTATTGGTCTACCGGGATCTTCTTTGCTGCTATTCTCGGTGTAGTCATATTCGGTGCTTTCCCGCAACTGCTTCCTTCTTTTGGACCTGCTGGCAAGTTAAAACCACTTTCAATGAATTTGGTTATTCAAATGCTGATGTTAGTTGCTGGTGCATTTATTTTAATGACCTGCAAAGTCAATCCTCGCGAAATAGCAAATGGACCGGTTTTCAAAGCTGGTATGGTGGCAATCGTATCGGTGTTTGGTGTAGCGTGGATGGCTGATTCTTTCTTTCAGTCTCACTTCACTTTATTGAAGAATACGTTGGCCGGTGTTGTTGCAAGCCAGCCATGGCTATACGCAGTTGTGTTGTTCCTGATTTCAAAATTGGTTAACAGTCAGGGTGCCGCGATCGCTGCTATTGCGCCGATGGGTATCAGTTTAGGTGTAGATCCTAAAATGATGGTTGCGTTTTTCCCAGCGGCTTACGGCTACTTTGTTTTACCGACTTATCCAAGTGATCTGGCTTGCATCGGATTTGATCGGTCAGGCACTACAAGAATCGGTAAATTTATTATCAATCATAGCTTTTTCATGCCTGGTATCATTGGTGTTGCTACCGGGTGTGTGGTTGGTTATCTTTTAGTTCACGTTCTGATGTAATCACTGAACTAACCCATTTAAAAATACCTAGCAAGCCAGTGGCTGCTAGGTATTTTTTTGTTTTATTTTAAAATGATGCTTTGAATTTTTATATCATCTGGGAGGGAACTTGAACTTCCCGTTGTTAGCCAATCGGCAATATGCTCAAGTGAGACGGCTAGCTCGAAGGCCATTCCTGTGGATACGGCATAGAGGGATTGTTCAATATGCTTAATTTCTTTAAAGGCATTGGCTCGGCGTAATTCACCTAATGTGGAATTAATACCAATACCATCAGCGGTTCTAAATCGCTCATCATCAATACGAATGCCATCAATAAGTTGGAGTTTTCCTTGATTGCGAATGCTGACACTGCCGCTTAATGAGGGCGTCGATCGACCATCAAGGTAAATGTTGACCTCTGGGTAGGGCGTGCTGACTGTTGAAATGGACGAGGCTCTCTTATTATATAGCTTATATAGACTTTCAATGGACTGACCGATCTGCATATAGCCGGCTTTATCGTTTGCTAAAACGAATTCTGGCTGAGGCTCTTTGACTGGTTGTTCCGAAGGTTCGGCTTTAACTGGTTTAGCAGTGTCAGGTTGGCCAGCAGCTTGCGGCAGTAATTTTAGCACCTCAGGATCTTTCTTTTCAGCTGCTAATGAGCTTGCCGTATTACCTCTAGTGTCTCGTGTACTGGAATCCGCACCAGCCTGTAATAGGATTTTTGCAGCCTGTGGGTAATTGTAGGCGACAGCCTTCATTAATGCCGTTTGGCCATCCTTGTCTTTGGCATTTACATCGGCTCCATGTTCAATTAAAAAGTTTATAATTTCTAATCTGCCAAAGCTTGCTGCTGCCATAAGCGGAGTAAAACCGTCACTGATCCGATAAGAGTTCGGCGACATCCCCGCTTGTAAAAATAAGTTTGTTACTTCTTTATTTCCACGTCCGGCATATTTGACAAGCTCATCAGGCAGATATTTAATTCCCATGGCAGTAAGTTTCGATGCTTGAGGGTTATTGCTGCTGCTTTGTTGATCAGAGGAAATCGTAATGGTTGCGTTAAGCAGTGAAGCGCTGAAACCAATCAATAATGCCAATAAGAGGCCACCGGTGATCATAAGGGGTTTGCCTAATAATCTCTGTCTCAAAGCAGGTGTTTGTTTTTCTAAGTTTAGTTCGGACATAAGCGGAAGTTCTTGTTGAGGGGCAGGTACCTGTGTTAACGTTGCAGCCTCGATTATTTGTTTCCCAGTCTTCTTTTTAAATAATGGAATTGCTGTCAGTTTTTCAGCTAGCTTAATCATTGCTGATTTAACAGTTGAAAAGAGGCTTGGCTTAGGCGGGGCGCCTTCCAAGGCTGGGGACACTTGGGACTGGATTTTTTCGTCTGGATTGGCTGCTTCAGGCTGAGCGTCGCTCAGCAAAGCTTGTGTTGCTTCCAGTTCAGGCATGGCTTGGGAGTCTAATGCAGTAGGTACTTCAGATGGGGGATTGGTTTCTAATCCTGCCAGCAGTGATTCAATTTCTGCTTGGCTGATAATTTCGCCCGTATCGGCCATCTGTGGTGGTTCAGGTAGACTAGCAGGAGCTTTTTCTACTTCAGGCTTAGTATTCATCGAAGTCAGTGCCTCAATTTCAGCTGGACTCATCATGACATTCTCAGCGGCAGCTTGTGGCGGCTCAGCAGGGATGATGGGGGCTTGAGGTGCTTTTTCTGGTTCAGGCTCAGTATTCATCGAAGCCAGTAGTGCCTCGATTTCAGCCGGACTCATCATGGCGTTCTCTGAAGCCTGAGGCGGTTCAGGTGGACTGACCGCTGCCGGAGCAGCTTGTTCAGGCTCAGTGTTCATCGAAGCCAGTAGTGCCTCGATTTCAGCCGGACTCATCATGCCGTTCTCTGAAGGCTGAATCGGCTCAGGTGGACTGACCGGCACTGGAGCTGCTGGTTCGGGCTCGGTGTTCATCGAAGCCAATAATGCTTCAATTTCAGCCGGACTCATCATGCCGTTCTCTGAAGCCTGAGGCGGTTCAGGTGGAATGATTGGCGCTGGAGCAGCTGGTTCAGGCTCAGTATTCATCGAAGCCAGTAGTGCCTCGATTTCCGCCGGACTCATCATGCCAGTCTCTGAAGCCTGAGGCGGCTCTGGTGGACTGACCGGTGCTGGAGCAACTGGTTCAGGCTCAGTATTCATCGAAGCTAATAATGCCTCAATTTCCGCCGGACTCATCATGCCGTTCTCTGAAGGCTGAATCGGCTCAGGTGAACTGACCGGCGCTGGAGCTGCTGGTTCAGGCTCAGTATTCATCGAAGCTAATAATGCTTCTATTTCCGCAGGAGTCATCATTTCATTTGAGGAGGACATAGTTTATCTCCATAAATTTTAATTTCTTGGTAAATCTATTCTTCTTTGAAAGTTGCTTTTCCTTTTTTCGACATTATTGTAAAAAATAATTTCTGAACTGTCCTCATAAAAAAACAACACGAAGTAGCGTGTTGTTTTTTTATGAGGGACAGGAAGTGCTTTTTTAATTGTTTGAAAAGAGCTATTGCACTGTAACCCAGAAGTCTACTGCTCGATTGACTTCAGTTGTGTTTGGAATAATCTGCAGTTTTCCTTTGCCAGGTTTTATTGCAGTAAAGATGGCTTTGCCACTCTGGGCTTGGTCTGTTTCTTGTTTCATGACATCACCGAAAAAGTTATCACCAGATGAAGTGAACCGAGTGTTTTTGGTAAGACCGGGGGCTGGTTCGAGAATGAGTCTTTGGCCAACTTTTAATACGACGTTGTTGGCGGACAATTGAACTTTGTCGGTAGCGTTATAATTATACGTGACTTTTACATCATTTCCTTGTGGTGGCTGCGTGACTGGCGGAATTACTGTCGATGGCGGAGCCGGCGTAGTCGGTGTCTGTGGCTCGGTAGGATTTAGATTGGAACAGCCTCCTAAAAATAAACTTCCGCTAATGATCATTACGGCGAGCAAACGGATGAATTGTTTGTTTAGCATATTTTCATCAAACCTCCTTGCTGGTGTTATTAGTATTAGCCACTTTGAGGCGTATTTATCCAATTCATTTGACAAGCGCGCAGTTGTTTATGAACGTAATATTAATAAAAAAATATTGTGTTTCAAGAAATAAAAAGAAGGAGAAGCAGGTAGAACGGCAAATAATATACGGAGATAATCTTCTTAAATTAATATACACTCGGAGAAAATCTCCGATTTATGGAGGTAGACAAAATCATGCCATTGTTTTCACGCATCCGGCTGCATAGCAATCGATTTACCTCAGCTCAAGAACGAATTGTTCGGTTTTTGCATGAATCGGCAAATGAAGCACTGGAATTACCAATCAATGAATTAGCTGAGCGCTGTCAAGTAGGGGACGCAACAGTCATTCGCTTTTATCGCTTAATGGGCTATGACAATTACGCCATGTTTCGTATTGCCCTTGCTAAAGAGTTGTCGGAGAATGATGTCCGTCCGATCTATGAAGAGGTCGGAAAACAAGATGAACTTACTGATGTCATTCGGAAGGTCATTGGTTCTTCTATACAGGGAATTGCCGATCTTGAAAAGCAAATATCACTTCAAGCTCTAGAAGCGATTACGCAGCAGTTCTACACTGCAAACCATATTCATGTGATAGGACTTGGTGCTTCAGGAGTTGTCGCTCAAGATGTTATGCATAAGTTGATGCGGCTTGGGATAAAAATCAATGTTTATACTGATTCTCACTTAATGACTATTGCGGCTTCTGTTGCTCAGCCGGGAGAAGTTTTCTTTGCGATCTGTCATTCTGGTGAAACAAATGATATTATTCGAACTTTGGAGTTAGCGAAAGCACAAGGGTGTTATACCTGTGCTTTGACCAGTTATATGAATTCCAGTATTACCCGGGTAGTCAGTGATTATCTATTAAGTTGCACTCGTGAGACCAAGATGAGATCTGATGCTATGATTTCTCGAATTGTACAGTTAATTGTCATTGATATTCTCTATGTAAAGTTAGCTCTGCAAATTGGCGACAGTGCAATGGAACGAGTCAATAAGTCCAGGATTGCATTGAAACAATACCGGAGTTCAAACCGGCCTGGTGAATCATAATTTGACTTAGATAATTATGTTCACTCATATCAATAGAGAAATAAGGCGGAAAACAAACTCCATTTAAACCGAGTCGTATTTATTTAGGAGGTAGGTAGTTTGGATACCAATATCAAAGCCATGGTGGTTATTGCTGATGATTTGACCGGTGCTAATGATACCGGTGTACAGTTTGCCCGACGTGGTCTAAGGGTTGAAGTGCTATTGGAAGGCGCTTCGTTTGACTCAATAGAGGCTGATATTGTTGTTATTGATACAAACAGCCGCGCAGCAGCACCAGATGAAGCGTATCAGCGGGTACAGCAGGCTGCTAAACAGGCTAATGCCAGTGGATTTCAACATTATTATAAAAAGCTAGACTCAACTTTACGGGGAAATGTCGGCGTTGAAGTCAAAGCTATTTTGGATTTGGCTATTCATGATTTTGCTTTTGTCATGCCAGCATTTCCGCAAACCGGGCGGACAACAGTGGGTGGAAATCATCTGCTGCAGGGTATTCCATTAGCGGCAACTGAAATTGCCAGAGATCCTAAATGCCCAGTTTATGAGACCTGTTTACCCGAGCTGTTGTTACAGCAGATGGGAATCCCAATTGTTCATATTGGTGTTGATGAACTGTTAGACGGGGCTGAGGCAATAAGACAAGTTATTCAAGATGGTATTGAAGCTGGATGTAAGGTTTTTTCCTGCGATGCCTGGCTTGATGAGCATTTTTTATTAGCTGCACAAGTGGCATCAGCATTAAGCGATAAGGTGCTTTGGGTTGGTTCAGCTGGTTTAGCGGATTGTCTGCCGCAATTATTTAGGTGGGAAAAGCCACAGGAACCACAAGAGCCGACTTTGGTTATTGCCGGCAGTGTGAGTTCGGTAACGCGTGGACAAGTGGCAGCTTTATTGAAAGACGGTTATGAACTCATTGAAATTGAGGTTGCTGATTATCTGCCGTGGCAGGAGGAGAAAGCTTATCCATTGTTGCAGGACATTATCGCTAAGCTTGAGCAAGGTCAAAAGATTGTGATCGCATCAGGGTATCAGGCTGACGCGGTCGAGCGAGCTAAAGCAGCTGGGGGAAAGCTGGGAATCACTCCAGTCCGGGTTAGTGAAGTGATTGCGCAAATACTTGGGTGGTTTGGGTCAACTATTTTGCTTCAGCAGGAAGTAACTGGTGTCATTCTTACCGGTGGTGATACTGCTATAGCCGTTTGCCGGGCTCTTGGAGTTACTGGCATTCAAATTATTGAAGAGGTAGCACCAGCTATTCCGCTGGGGTCCATGACAATCAGCAATGGAAAAAGCTTAAAGGTTATTACAAAAGCAGGTGCTTTTGGTAACCCTGATGCACTGGTCAAGGCATCGAAGAAATTGCAACAGAGGAAGTGAACGAATGGAACTTATTGACGATCAACGTCCTATTTTAGCCATCACAATGGGGGATGCCGCTGGCTGTGGACCTGAAATCATTGTTAAAGCATTAATCGATGAAAGCATTTATCTGAAATGTCGTCCGCTAGTTTTTGGCGATGCTGGAAGAATGAAATTAGCGGCTGCTCTTGTATCAAGTCCATTAAAAATTCGAGAGATTAAGGATGTTCACTCAGGATTATACCAATATGGAAGTATTGATGTATTAGATTTTGCGAATATACCCGCAGATCTTCCTTTTGGGCAGGTGGATGCACGGGCTGGGCACGCTGCATTTACCTATATAGAGGCAGCGATCCAACAAGCAGTTCAAAAGAATGTGGCTGCTATTGTAACTGCCCCGATCAATAAAGAGGCTCTTCATAAAGGGGGACATCATTATCCAGGACATACCGAAATTCTGGCTCAATTAAGCAACTCTGCTGATTATGCTATGATGCTGTCTGGTGATGAGCTTCGGGTCATTCATGTTACTACCCATGTGTCTATGCTGGAGGCAGCCAGCCTGATTAAAAAAGAGCGGGTTTTACGGATTATTCGTCTTGCGGACCGAACACTGCGGTTGTTGGGACTGGAACAACCACGCATTGCTGTAGCCGGTTTTAATGCTCACGCAGGCGAAAATGGTTTATTCGGCCGCGAAGATCTCGATGAAATTACCCCTGCTGTAATGGCTGCGCAGCAGGAGGGAATTACCGCAGTTGGTCCTATTCCACCTGATACTGTCTTTTATCGGACGGTATGCCGTAAGGAATTTGACATTGTTGTTGTGATGTATCATGACCAGGGTCATATTCCGATCAAGCTGCTTGGCTTTGATAATGGTATCAACGTAACGGTTGGTCTGCCTTTCCTACGCACCTCAGTGGATCACGGAACGGCTTTTGACATCGCTGGTACAGGAAAAGCTGACAGCAGTAGTATGAGTGCTGCAATCGAATTTGCCGCACGCCTGGCTAATGGAGCTCGTAAGTAGGTCATATCATATAAAAAGAGGAGAATGCGTGATGAAAATTAAGCAATCCATTGAAAAAGTTCCTGGCGGGATGATGATTGTTCCATTGTTTCTGGGGGCGCTGCTGAATACCTTTGTCCCCGATTTCGGTAAAACGTTTGGCTCATTTACAGGTGCATTGATGACCGGAGCTATGCCTATTTTAGCTGTATTTTATGTATGTATGGGTTCTACCATTGATCTGAAAGCAACTCCTTACATCTTACGCAAAGGCGGTGTTCTCTTAGGCGCGAAAATTCTCACTGGAGCCATTTTGGCGATTGTGGCATCAAAATTGATGCCGGCAGGTTACGTAGATGCCGGGTTTTTTGCTGGCTTGTCAGTTTTGGCTATCGTAGCTTCTGTCAACGATACGAACGGTGGCTTGTATATGGCACTTATGGGGCAGTTTGGCAAAAAGGAAGACGTTGGTGCCTATTCTGTCATGAGTCTGGAGTCAGGACCTTTTTTCACGATGGTCACCTTGGGCATTGCCGGACTTGCGGCATTTCCTTGGCAAACCTTTGTGGGGGCTATCCTTCCATTGGTATTGGGAATGATTTTAGGTAATCTTGATCGTGAAATGCGTGATTATCTTAGTCGTGCTGTACCGGTATTGATTCCGTTTTTCGCGTTTGCGTTGGGTTGTGGCTTGAATCTTAGCAACATTGTTAAAGGCGGTATGCTCGGTATCTTTATGGGAGTTGCCGTCGTGGTTGTAAGCGGTATCATTCTCTTTTGCGCAGACAAAATTACTGGTGGCAATGGAATTGCCGGCCTTTCAGCAGCCTCTACGGCAGGGAATGCTGCTGCGGTCCCTGCTGCTATTGCCGCGGTTGATACTTCCTATGCGGCCGTTGTGCCAACTGCCACGGTGCTTGTAGCTACGTGTGTCATTGTAACTGCGGTACTTGTCCCACTTGTCACAGCCTGGTGGGCCAAGCAAATTGGTGTTAAGGGAAACAGTGCATCCGTATAGCTGGAAACTTGAAATCGAACTCGACAATACAAAGGCCTGCAGCCATTTTTTGGTGCAGGCCTTTGTATTTATAGCTGTTCTTGCTTGCAGTGTAATAATTGTTTACAATGAACTCAGACTTAAGTGCCTGTTGCTCACATAATTCCAACATCGTAATGGGGTTGATTGATAAAATGGACTGGGTAGATAGTGTCATTATTGGCGGAGGAATAATCGGACTGGCGACAGCCTATCAGCTTTCAAAACGCTGGCCGGATAAAAGTTTTTTGCTGTTGGAGAAGGAAGCTTCTTTTGGACGAGGGCTGTCGAGCCGTACTAGTGAAGTTATCCATTCGGGGATTTATTATCCTAGTGGGAGTTTAAAAGCCGAGCTATGTGTAACAGGCAATCGGATGTTGTACGAGTTTTGTTTTCAACATCATGTGCCGGTTGACCGTCTCGGTAAGCTTATTGTTGCTCAGGATGAGCAGGAACTGGAAAAGCTGGAGGTGCTGCGTCAGCAAGCTGTACAGAATATGGTTCCAGACATAACCTTGCTGACAAGAAGTCAGCTTTCAGAGATTGAACCTGCTGTTCATGCCCAAGCAGCGTTGTTATGCCCGTCAAGTGGGATTGTGGATTCTCATCGTTTAATGGCTCAATTGGCCTATGGTGCAAAAGCAAATGGCGCTATGCTGGTCTATCAGCAAGAAGTTACCGGCATTCAACTGGTTCATGGTGGCTATTGTCTGGAATTTCGAGATGCTAAGGGGGTTGCTGACAGCATTTATTGTAAAAGTATTATTAATGCTGGGGGACTGGCGGCTGATCAAATTGCCGCCATGGCTGGAATCAATGTGGATGAATCCGGGTATCGCATTTACCGTTGCAAAGGAGAGTATTTTGCTGTTAATAATCGCAAATCGGCGTTGGTGAGCAAATTGATCTTTCCTGTTTCAATTCGCGAACTGAAGGGCAGCGGAATTCCAATCATCAAGGATCTAAAAGGAAGATTGCGGTTGGGACCGGATGCTCATTATGCGTCAGCTACTGCAACTGATCATAGTGTGCAGCCGTCTAACAGCATTCAATTTTTAAAATTGGTTCAAAGATATTTGCCATTTCTGGAATTAAGTGATCTTCAGCCGGATTTAGCCGGAATTCGACCACGGCTGCTTGTACCGTGCGGCAGTCCGCCGCGTGATTTTGTAATTTGTCACGAAAAAGAGCGTGGTTTACCAGGATTCATTAATCTCATTGGTATCGAATCTCCAGGCATTACATGCTGCTTAAGTTTGGCTGAGCTTGTTAGTGACATGCTGGCAGAGATCATTGTTTAAGCATTAGGATGTGATAGTCAGATTTGATCGTAATTTCAGGAGGCTGATTTAGTGAATATTATTGTCTGTGTTAAACAGGTACCTGATATTTCGGAAATAGCAGTAGATGAGAATGGGCGGCTTATTCGCCAGGGAGTACCCAGCATTCTTAATCCGTTGGATCGACATGCACTTGAAGCGGCACTGCAGATTAAGGAACAGCAGGGCGGTACAGTGACGGTCATATCAATGGGACCGTTACAAGCCAAACTAGCGCTTAGAGAGTGCCTAGCCATGGGAGCGGACAGTGCTGTCTTGATTAGTGACAAAGCCTTTAGTGGATCGGATACGCTGGCAACCAGCCGTACCTTGGCGGCAGCGATCAGAACGTTAGATCGATTTGATCTCATTCTCTGCGGGGGTCAGTCCAGTGACAGTGATACAGGCCAGGTTGGTCCGCAAATCGCTGAGTATTTGGGAATAGCGCAGGCCACCTATGCTGCTCATTTAATTGCGGCAGGATATCAGATTCAAGTTCAACGGGAATTGGATGATCATTATGAAGTGCTTCAAGTTGATCTGCCAGTACTGATCACTGTTGTAAGGGGCAATGAACCACGTAATCCGAGTGTGAAAAATACGATTAAAGCAAGACAAGCTGCCATTCGGATTATGTCATTATCCGATTTGGGGCTTTTGGTACAGGACGTTGGTGACAAGGGATCAGCAACCCGGGTTACAAGAGTTTTTGTACCGCCACGCCAAAAGCAAGGACTTATGATTCAGGAATCTACAGCTCAGCAGGCAGCAAAAACACTCGTGGAGAGGCTAATGCCGCAAATATTATCTAGGAGCAACTGGGATGGCTAAACAAGATTATCGTCATGTATGGGTTTATCTCGAATGTGGCAGTGACAAATTACTGGATGTCGGTTTGGAGATAATGAGTCAAGGAAGAGTTTTGGCGGATGAGCTTGGTGACAAATTGATTGGTGTGGTGATTGGCCGCCAAATTAGTCGTTATGCCCAGGAAATTATTGCTGCCGGTGCTGATCAAGTCTATCTGATTGACGGACTGGAATATCAGCATTACACAACTGATGCTTATTCGGCTGCTATGACTGATTTAATCAGACAGGATAAACCGGCAGTGCTGATGATCGGAGCGACCCGGAATGGCCGTGATCTGGCTCCACGCGTAGCCTGTCGGCTGCAAACCGGCTTAACCGCTGATTGTACCGGGGTCAGGATTGACTCGTCGACAAGGCAAGTCGTCTGGCAAAGGCCTGCATACGGCGGCCATATAATGGCTGAAATAATCTGCGATCAGCAGCCGCAAATGGGAACCATCCGTCCTAATACCTTTCAAAAAGACCAGCCTAATCATGCTAGAGTAGGCCAAGTTGTTGTTGTTCCCAGCAAAGTCAGATCTGGTGATATTCGGAGCAAGTTACTAAGCATTCAGCGTGGAACCGATTCCTCTAGTATGCTGAGGCAGGCTGATATCATTATAGCCGGCGGACGCGGGCTTGGGAAACGTGAGAACTTTGCCTTGCTTGAACAGTTGGCTGATGTTTTAGGCGGCGCAGTTGGTGCCAGCAGGGCGGTAGTGGATTTAGGCTGGAAATCAGCTGACTATCAAATTGGGCAAAGTGGACATTTTGTTGCACCGAAGTTATATATAGCCTGTGGCATTTCTGGTACAGTCCAGCATCTTGCCGGAGTAGCCAATGCAGAAGTTATTGTGGCTATTAATCATGATCCTGATGCGCCAATCTTTAAAGTGGCTGACTATGGTGTTATTGGTGATCTACAGGAAGTATTGCCAGCCTTTATTCACGAGGTATTGGCACTAAAATCTAATCAATAGTAAAATGTCCCAGTGTAATCTGCTTGTGATTATGCTGGGACATTTTAATTTGATCATTCGGACGTATGTTGTTTCGCGCTGATCTTAAGAGCAGAAGTATCTTTAGCGACATAAAGGCCAGTAAAGATAATGAGTGCCCCTAGCGTCTGCAGCCAGCCGAAGGCTTCATGCAAGAATAGGTAGCCAGTGATAATGGCAAATACCGGTGGTAAATTATTATATAAGGAAGCCTTTGTGCTGCCTAATATTCCGGTTCCCCAGATCCACAGGCAATTTCCCAGACAAAGAGGGAATAGCCCGGAATACAAAACACTGCCCCAGCCAGCCAGTGGAACAGACCCCCAATCAACTGCCAATACTGCAGGCAAAGCCACCAGCATAAATAGACCGGTGGCAATGACCAGGATATAAGCCGTGATCTGGTATGCGGAATAGTGATTGATTAATAGTCTGGAAAAAATGGTGTAATAGCCATAACTGAGTTGGGCTGCCAGCAGCATGACGGCACCAAAAAAGTGTTCTCCGGCCAAACTGATTGTATTGCCTGTTCCGGCGACCATGACAGCAACGCCGAGGAGTGAGATCATAATACTGACCAGCATGTTTCTAGCAAGCCGCTCAAATTTATGGAAATGGTTAATGAGGGCAACACTGATGGGCAGGCAGCCAAGGATTAGGGAAGAATTGCCGGCAGTTGTATTTTGAACTCCAGCAGTGAAAAAAATCTGAAAAAAGAAAAAACCTAAGCTAGCGATGGCTAAAGCTTTCCAGTCTTCCCGCAGAAGTGGCTGCCAGTGAGCAAGATATCTGAATAATGGCCAGCCTGCAGCCAAGGCAACGATCAGGCGAATAGCATTGTAAGGAAGCGGCTCAATATGGAGTAGGCCAATTTTCATTACGGGCGGGTTTACTCCCCAAAGAAAGGCCACAAAGGCTAACGTTAGATGTACTCGCATAAGCGTTCACCTCAGAATCATTCTGGTTTTCTGCCTGACCATACGAATTCGTCACCGTGTGTTATTTACTGCATCCTTGCCTAGTATCCTCCATATTTCTAAACCATTTAGGATACTGTTTTCAATGGGTAGTGTGCCATTGTAAGGTCGTGATAGTTGTAGTAAAATGTCGATTATTTTACAATGATGAAGGAGGGCTACGGTGATGAAGCTAGAATTTAACAGATAATGTATTGGGGAAAGGAGGGACGTTTGTGAGATGGAATATTTATCGCAAGATGTTTTTGTTTGCAACCATGATGATTGTTTCAACTGTAAGCCTGCTGGGGTATTTGACATACCGCGAATCAGAAGCCATGCTTGTTAACCGGATGAAGCAGTCTTCATTGCTTACCATGGAAAATGCGGCTAATCATCTTATCAAATATTACATTCACGATATTGAAACTACGCTACATATTCTCACTGGTGATCCGTTGCTGACTGACTTGCCATCTGCGCAAACAACTTCCTTGCTGCTCGATAAATGGGAGCAGCATCGCCGCTATTCGGAGAATATCTGGTCCATTCGTTATACGCCTATACAAGGCCAAGTGATCATGATTCCAAAATCAACGCTTCCTGATGGGAGTGATGAAAGTAAAAACTTTGGAAATCAGGGAAGTACGGACGCCAATATAGAGTGGAGCAGGCCCCATTTGGAATTAACTAAGAATAATACCGTGGTGACAGCGTCAAAGGCTGTGTACAAAAATGGTCAATTGCAAGGTGTTTTTGCTATTGATACTTCATTATATAAGTTATCAGATATTATTAGCAGTATTAATATTGGCTCAGAGGGATATTTAATGCTGTTAGATACAGACGGCAATATTATTGCCCATAATGAACTTGCTTTGCTAGGAGATAATGTGAGCGATACCAGTTGGTTTCAGCAGCTGACTCAGTCTGAGCTAAAATCAGTACAAATTGCTGAAAGCAATCTGTATGTAAGCGCTGTAAGTATTCCTGAAACAGGCTGGACCTTGGTTGGCTTTTTACCTGAGGCAGCATTTATCAATGAGGCAGCACCCATTAAAGTAACAACGATAGGGGTGGCTCTCTTTGGCATTATCCTGGCCTCGTTGGTTAGTGCGCTTGTTTCGCGCGGCTTTGTGGCGCGGCTTGAGCGTTTGGTAACAAATGTGGCTAAGATTGAACGCGGTGATTATGAGGTTTATGCTTCTGACAGTTCAACCGATGAAATTGGCGAATTGAGCCGCAAATTTGTGATGACAGCCAATCGATTGCGTAATTTTATGGAGCAGCGAGATGCAACCGAAGCCGAGATCCGGCGGCAGCAAGTGTATTTTTCCCAGCTTTTCGAGAATTCACCAGAAAGTATTGCTATTCTCGATTCAGCAGGCCGAGTGGTTGCTGTGAATAAGCACTTTACCGGATTATTTCAATATCAGCTTACAGAGATTGAAGGATTGTGGATTGATCATTTAGTTGTCCCAGAATATTTAAAGACAGAAGGCATCCGTGTTGGTGAGCGTGTTGCAGCGAAAGAAATCGTGCAGGAAGAAACGGTGCGGAAACGGCGTGATGGCAGTTTGGTTGATGTTCAAATCATTGCTTATCCGATCATTGTCGACAATCATATTGTTGGTACTTATGCAGTTTATCGTGATATCTCCGAGCGAAAAGCCGCAGAACGACAGCTTGAATACTTGACCTATCATGATGCGCTTACCGGCGTTTTCAATCGAGGTTATTTTGATCGCCGGATCGAGTATGTTTCAAAGAATGCTCCTGGAGCCTATGGGGTTATTGTCTTTGACGTTGACGGACTGAAACTGGTCAATGATAGTTTTGGCCATGCGACAGGTGATAAGCTGCTAAAAACAGCGGTCAGCCTCATACGTGCTGTAGCTCCGCCTGAAGCCATTATTGCCCGCATGGGCGGTGATGAATTTAGTTTATTACTGCCGCATGCCTCAGAGGAAAGTCTGCAGCAGATTGTAGCCTTGCTGCAGGATAACATTAGCGAGTTTAATCTTGCTCATCCTGAGTTTTCAGTCAGTTTGTCCATGGGGTATGCGCTGTCTGAACAGGGTACCAATATCACTGAAGCCTTACACGAAGCGGACAGCCGGATGTATAAGGAAAAGCTTCATCGCAGTCAGAGTACCCGAAGTGCAATTGTAAAAACGCTGATGCGTGCGCTGCATGCCCGTGATTATATCACGGAAGGCCATGCTGACCGGATTCAAGGTATGATTGAGCAGTTAGCACAACGGCTAGGGATTCCGAATTTTAAGATTCAGGATTTGAGATTGTTTGCTCAATTTCATGATCTCGGAAAAGTTGGCATTCCGGATAGTATTTTATTTAAGCCCGGTCCCTTAACCATTAAAGAACTTGATGTGATGCGCCGGCATAGTGAAATTGGCTATCGGATTGCAATCTCATCTCCTGAATTGAACCATATTGCTGATTGGATTTTAAAACATCACGAATGGTGGAATGGTCAGGGGTATCCAATTGGCTTAAGTGGTCTGGAGATTCCGTTGGAATGCAGGATTTTAGCAATCTGTGATGCTTTTGATGCAATGGTCAGTGAACGTCCTTATCGTAAGGCTATGCCAGTTATGGCCGCGCTGGCGGAAATTGAGCAGTGCGGAGGAACTATGTTTGATCCCGAAATTGCGAAGGTTTTTGTTTCAATGGTTAAGGAATCTAGCGTGTATGGCGCTTGATGGGGCAAGTGACTGGAAATCCATAATTGGTATAGTCGTATGTGCGAAAATAAAAAGAATAGAGAATGAGACAATGAGTGCTCATTCTCTATTCTTTTTATTTTTGGCAATTAAATGATCTCACTAACAATAGCAGACCAATTTTTACCTTTGTATGCGTTATAACCTCGGGTGTGAGCAAATCCAAAAATCTTCGTATTGCCACGCGTATCTTTTTCAAAAGCATAGCCATAAGTTTCACCAGCCATCGCTCGCTGGCTGGCTTCAAGATGGCGCAGATTATCAGTTAAAATGCCTTTGCGGCTGGGGCAGGCAATTACGTAGCCGTCTTTGTTTATGATCGTGAGATCACCATTGTTGCCAATTCGTGCTGAGTCGAGAATGTCATAGATGTAATCCCAGTTAAAGCGTGAAGAGAAGTAGCCGATGACTTGCTTATCGTCACTAATAACCGGGCAGGAGTAAGCGACTGTATGGCGGTTTTCAACAGCAGAAAAATAAAGATCAGTTACTGAAATGCTATTTGCACTTTTGACTTCCTTAAACCAGGCTCTATCGGCCATATTTTTTCCGAGCAGTTCGCGATGTACGCCCGCTGCGACTACTGTGCCCTGCGTATCAAGTACATAAAGGTCAAAGTAAACCTCATAGATTTCAACCAGTGTTTTTAATAGGCTGTTTGCATCTTCAACATTTTTTGAGTCTGTGGCAGCCAAACAATTTTTAACTTGGGAGAAGCCAGCCCAGGCCTGGGCATCGCAGTTGCGTTCAAATAAGTTACGATCAATTTTATCGATGGTATCATAAGCCACATCAGCAGTTCGAATAGCCATGACTTCATTAGCCTTACTTTGGATGTTTTCAATAATTTTAGTGCTTTCCTTTGTTGTCGAAAAGCTGCGGGTAGCCAGCTTTTTAATTTCGTCAGCAACGACGCCAAATCCCCGGCCAGCTTCGCCAGCTCGGGCTGCCTCAATCGCTGAGTTTAAGGATAACAGATTGGTCTGTTGGGCAATTTGCTGAATTGTGCCAATTACTTTGCTCATCTCAGTATTTGCTTGCTTAAGTTCACCTAATAGGATGGATGCGTCAATAATGGAATTGTTCGCTTTAGTCATACATTCACCTCAAAATAAATACAATGAGGCCTGTCTCCATGACAGGCCTCATTGCCTAAGTAATTTACATTATAGTGAGGATTGAGTAATTATGTCAAGAAAACTTAATGATAAATGTCAGTCTCATTGATTCAATCTGTAGATAGGGGCTAAAAAAATCATTGACAATGATAACCAATATCATTTATAATTTAACATAAAGATTGCATGGGCTATGAGAAAGTGATTGTTTGCACAGGACAAGCTGGGTATTGTGAAAGGAAACGTGGGCACTTGCACAATCAACAGATGACTGTGTTATCAATACATCATGAGCACAATCAAGGAGGATAACACACATGAAGAAAAGATTGCTTGCCGCAGCGATTGCTGCATCTATGACTCTGTCGTTAGGAGTTGCTATGGCTGCTCCAGTTGAATTCGATGGTTCAGTTGAAACCCATTATCAATGGGATCAAGCTGATGGCCTTCCAGATGTGGAAGGCGCTCGTAATACTATCATCGTCAATGCGAAAACAGCTTTGGACGAAAATGTTGACGTATATGCGCGTTTTGCCGCACAAAGATATCATGGTGATAGCGGCTCGGCGGATTTTGATACTAGTAAAGGAAAATCAACTGCTACGATTGACCGTTACGGCTTCATCATCAAAAGCGATGCTGGTACCTATACGTTAGGACGCCAAGGCGGTACGATTGGCGCCAATGCCTTGCTGTATAGTACAGACGGCAATATTGGCAGTTACGATGCGCTTGACGCCGTGAGCGGTGTTGTCACTACTGGTGTGACTGAATTGCAATTCCTGGCTGGACAAGAAACCGGTGGCGATAATAAGCTATACAGTTTGCACGCTTCCTATCAGCCAGCTACGGATTGGACGCTTGGAGCAACTTTAGCCAAATATGACAATAAAGACGGCGATTATGATTCCAGCAAGCATTGGGCTATCGATACCTCCTATGCACATGGTGCCACTACATACTTTGCTGAATATGCCAAATCCGATGCCGATAATGATAATAAAGCATTTGTTGTCGGCGTAAGCCATGATTTGGATGACAAAAATTCGATTTCGTTAAGTTACGCTAAAGTTGAAGTAAACGGATCCATTGCTGAAAAGACCGACTTTGACAGTGGCTTGAAAGGTTTGTATTTTGGTTATGACCATAAATTAACTGAGAATACAACTTTCAGTGTAGCTTATAATGATTTAAAACAAATTGGCGGCAGCGATAAGAGCAACTCGTTAGAAACATTTGTAACCTATTCATTCTAAAAATAAATAATAAAGGACTTCTCCGGAAGGAGAAGTCCTTTATTATTTCAGATGGAAAACCTACATGCAGGATTTCTTGGTCAAAAGATGAAGTATGAGCAGGCTGCTGACATAGCTGAAATCAAGAGGAGCGGCTGCGTCTAGGCGATTTCCGGGAAGCGCCAGCTGATTTTCTTGCAGCAGGTGATTCCTCAGTTTTTGGCTTGCGGCGGCTGCGCAGGTTGATGCCGCCATGTTTACCGGTTTTTTTGTCATCGCGTTTATTGGGATTAAACGGAGCCTTCTTTGTTTCGTCTTTGGGTTTACTGCGCGGCTTATTCAGTGCGGCCTCGCCGGCCGTTACACCAGCTTTAAGGCCTTTCTGCTTTGTAATGGAGGCTTGAATGCCTTGCTCGATTAAGCGCAGGAAATATTGCTCGCCAGGAACAACAAAAGTAACCGCTGTTCCGGTTTGCCCTGCTCGTCCGGTCCGGCCAATACGGTGAATGTAGGTATCGGCATCACGTGGGATGTCATAATTAAACACATGGGTGATGCCTTCAATATCAAGACCACGAGCAGCAATATCGGTGGCAATTAACAATTGGATTTTAGCATCACGAAAGCGGCGCAGAACTTGCTCACGCTTGGCTTGTGATAAATCACCATGTAATTCATCGACCAGGAAGCCTTGTTGTGCAAGCGCCAGATTGAGTGCGTTGACTCTCTGTTTTGTATGACAAAATATCATGGCTAAATAGGGGCGATATTCGTGAATCATGCTGCAGAGTTTATCAAGTTTCTCGGTTTGGGTTGTTTCAATGATCAGTTGGTTGATCTCATCTAAGGTGATGTTTTCTGTGCGCAAGCGAATATCGGTAGGTTTATTCATGTATTTATCGGCTAAAGTACGGACTTTGGCTGGCATAGTTGCCGAAAACAACATAGTTTGGCGGTTGGCAGCAGTATTGCGAATGACTTGCTCTACTTCCTCCAGAAAGCCCATATGTAACATTTGATCAGCTTCGTCCAGTACCAATTTTGACACTCCTGCCAAGCTGATTGTTCTCCGCCTAACATGATCCAGGAGGCGTCCCGGTGTACCGACAACAATGTGCGGCTTGTTTTTCAACTGGTTAATTTGCTTGTCCAATGTATGACCGCCATATACAGCGACTACATTGATATTGAGTTTAGCCGTGAGTTTCTGTGCTTCTTTGGTTATTTGGAGTGCTAATTCTCTAGTGGGTGTAATAATTAGGGCTTGTGTAAAAGACTTGTTTACTTCAATTTTTTCTAAAATAGGCAGTAAAAAAGCAAATGTTTTCCCTGTTCCTGTTTGAGCCTGAGCAACTAAATCTTTTCCAGTCAATAAAATTGGGATGGCTTTGGTTTGAATTGGGGTTGGTTCTATAATTCCGATCTCTTTTAAGCATGTATTAATTTCAGGTCTTATTCCTAGGGATAAAAAATCGATGGACATTCGACAATACCTCATTTTCAATAGATCAATCACATTATTTTAAGTTTACACAAAGCGGTCAATCCTTATACTTTTTCAGCAGGATTAAGTACATTTAACCGCAAGTCATTCGATGTACGAAAGGATTTTGCGCGAGCATGTCGTGCTTGTTAGCGGCATTCCTTTGGCTACATGGATGCTTTGCGGTTAAATAATGCTAAATATTGGCCGAAAAATAAAGCTCCCCTGCAACAGCAGGGGAGTTGAAGTTCTTAGTAACGTTTGTTGCTTTGGAAACAATCGCGGCAATAGATCGGACGATCATTGCTTGGACGGAAAGGAACTTGGGTTTGAACGCCACATGCTGCACAAGTTGCATCATGCATTTCGCGTTGTTGGTAGCTGCTGTTGCTGCGACCGCCGCCAAAACCACCACGGTTGTTTTGTTGTTTGCGAGCTGCACGGCAATCAGGGCAACGACCTGGTTCGTTAGTGAAACCTTTTTCTGCAAAGAAATCTTGTTCAGATGCAGTGAATACGAATTCTGCACCGCAATCGCGGCAGGATAGAGTTTTGTCTTGAGCCATATTATATAGCCTCCTCAAAGTAATTACCCTAAATAGTTATTGGAATTGATCATAGGGCTTTCTCATAGAAAAACTTGAGAAGAACTAATGAAAACTTCACTGAGTCTATTACTGGGCTATTTAAATATACGCTAAAATCAATCAAAAGTAAAGAGGGTTTTTATGTTTTCTTGAAAAAAATTTGCAAACATAGCATTATTTTTCAGAAAAAATGTGGTTTTACCAAAAATGTCATTAAGTTACAGCTTAGAATCTGCCGCATTACGCCAGGGGTTAATCTGTTGATGATCATAAAGATACACGGCTGCAGCCACAAAAACCGGCAGAATATTCAGTTGGAACATCAATTGGTAGCCCCAATTTTGAGCGATAATCCCCCAGACAATTGACCCGACTGCCACGCCAATATCAAAGGCTGTCCAGTAGGTTGCGTTGGCGGCGCCTCGACGGTTTGCGGGTACGCTTTGTAAACAAAGTGTCAGCATCGATGGCTGAATAAAGCCAAAGCCGACCCCGTAGAGTAAGCCGCTGAATATTAAATAAGTTGAAGTAGAGATATGAACAGTGAGCAGCATGGCGCCTGCAATGGCAGTCAAACCCGTTAAAACAATCACTTTACAACCCCATTGACCATGAGTGTCGATCAAACGGCCAGCCAAGGGACGAAAAGCCAATGTTGTTAATGCCATGGCTGTAAAGAATAAGCCTGTTGAAGATAGCCCTTGCTGACGCATATAAAGCGCTAAAAATGAAAGCAGCGAGCTATAGGTTAAGGTAACCAGCAGCATGATCACTGAGGGTTTGAGTGCAGTTGGCTCAAACAAGACCATTTTACTGCTCGTATGAGGTTTCTCTGCCGGGGGGGATTTAATGGCCATAGCCAGCAATATTGAAATCAAAGTAAACACAGTGCAAATTAAAAACAAATTTTGAAAGGGAAATAAATCTACTAATGATAACGATAGTGCTGGCGATAAAGCCAAAGATATGCTGGCTGTGGCGCCAAAAAAGCCCAGACCTTCACCCAATCTGGCTTTAGGAATAACATCCGATGCTACTGTTCCGATCGTTGTGCTGCAAATCCCCCAGCCTAATCCTTGTAAGGAACGAAGAATGAGCAGCATATAAATTGGAACCATTGCGACATAGCCGCTAGTAGCTAATGCAAACAATAATAGGCCAAGCAGAAGAATTCCTTTACGACCAAATTTATCAATAGCCCAGCCGGTTAATGGTCTAATCACTACTGCGGCAATGGTCAGATAGCCTAATGATAAGCCGACCACTTCTTTGCTCCCGCCTAATGACTCAATATAAATAGGCAATGTTGCTAATAAGCTGTGAAAGGGAATGCTAACAGTCAGATTTGCTAAGCAGATTAAAATAAAATTCATATTCCAAAGTTTTTGTGTCATTCGATCTCCTTATCCGAAAAGTATGCGATTAATGCTTGATCATGTGCACCAATTCTCCGAAAACTTAATAAGTTATTTTAACTGATTGAGCCAATGAGGGCAATCCTTTTCTAATTAACTATAGTAATAAGTCCGCTAATTTTAACCTTCAATTAGAGGAAAATGTAATCAACAGGGAGAAATAAAAAGGTAAAATATGGTTAAATAAGTGTTTGGAGGTGGATGAATGACTATTCATGCATTAGCGGGTAAAAAAGCACCCCAATCGATATTGGTCAATGTGCCAAGACTGATCAGCGGTTATTATACCAATCATCCTGATGCCAGTGAGCCAGCCCATCGCGTCGAATTTGGCACATCGGGGCATCGGGGTAATTCATTTAAATACAGTTTTAATGAAGATCATATTTATGCCATTACCCAAGCTATTTGCTGCTATCGCGAGGCACAGGGGATAAGCGGCCCCTTATTTCTTGGCTTTGATACTCATGCCCTTTCTGAGCCGGCGTTCATTTCGGCAGTTGAGGTGCTGGCGGCGAATGGTGTTGAAACAATGATTGCCAAAGAGCATAACTATACGCCCACGCCCGCGATATCGCATGCGATATTGACTTATAATAAAGACCGTAAAACTGGCTTTGCGGATGGGATTGTCATTACGCCCTCTCACAATCCGCCCGATAACGGAGGTATCAAATATAATCCCCCACATGGCGGTCCGGCAGATACGCATGCAACACAATGGATCGCAGATATGGCAAACGAGTTTTTACAAAAAAAACTAAATGGCGTAAAACGCGTCAGTTACCAACAAGCGATTCAAAGCGCAAATGTTCATGAGTATAATTACATCGATTCCTATGTCAACGATCTTCAAAATATTATTGACATGGAGGCTATCCGCCGTTCAGGGTTAAAACTTGGTGCCGACGCACTTGGCGGTTCCGGCCTCGGCTACTGGCTGCCAATTGCTGAAAGATATGGAATCAATATTGATTTGATCAACGGCTTTGCTGATCCAACCTTTGCATTTATGAATGTTGATAGTGATGGTAAAATCCGGATGGACTGCTCGTCGCCCTATGCGATGGCAGGCTTGATTGAGCTGAAAGACAAATATGACTTAGCTTTCGGCAATGATCCGGATTTTGACCGACACGGCATTGTCACTCGCAGCTCAGGGTTGTTGAATCCAAACCATTACCTCGCAGTAGCCATTCATTATTTATTTCAGGATCGTCAGAGTTGGCGAAAAGATGCGGCAATTGGGAAAACGCTGGTAAGCTCTTCGATGATTGATCGTGTAGCGGCAAGCTTAGGGCGTCCATTGGCTGAGGTTCCAGTTGGTTTTAAATGGTTTGTTGACGGGCTGGTGGATGGTTCGTTTGGCTTTGGTGGCGAAGAAAGTGCGGGTGCTTCGTTTCTCAGAAAGGACGGCAGTGTGTGGACTACTGATAAAGATGGAATTATTCTAAGTCTGCTGGCAGCAGAGATTACTGCTAAAACTGGCCGTGACCCTGGCCAGCATTATCATGAGCTCACGGAGAAGTTCGGTAAGCCTGTCTATGAACGGATTGATGCGGTTGCCACTTCGCCGCAAAAAAAGGTGCTGGCAAAGCTTTCGTCTGATCAGGTTAAAGCGAAACTGTTGGCTGGCGACGAAATCACCGCTAAGCTGACAAGTGCTCCGGGCAACAATATGCCGATTGGCGGCTTAAAGGTCTGCACTGCAAATGGCTGGTTTGCCGCCAGGCCTTCAGGAACTGAAGACGTATATAAGATTTATGCTGAAAGCTTTAAGGGTGAAGCCCATCTCAGGCAGATTCAAACCGAAGCCAAGGAGCTTGTGGCAGAGACTTTTGCTGCCGCTGGTGTATAATTGAAAAATGGCCTTTAATCCTCACATGGATTAAAGGCCATTTTTATGCCAATAAGAGATTGGTAAGTCTCAATAAACCTGGGTATACTAGTGAAATGTCAGTTGGTTTTGCTCAAAAAAAAAATTACAGGAGGTAGGCCTTGACTGAACAGAGACTTGTCAAGCGTTCAATCACTGCGATATTTCTTGCAGCACAAATTTTATTAGTAATGGTATTAGCAGCTCGAGGCAACGAATATTATATCCGCGGCATTATTGCTACTACCGCGCTGTGGATATGCTATGATTATTTAGAATTTAAGTTTCATCTGCTAATGAGCAACTATGTCCGTGCCATTATGGTGGTTACATTACTCAGTGATGGCTTTTTTGGCTATTATTTGGAATATTATTTGACCTCAACCGTTTTTGATAAACTGCTGCATGGCTTTGGAACATACTCTTTTGCCTTATTTGGCTATATCCTGGCGGCCCAACTTCTGGATCACTCAATGTCACGGCTATTCAAGTTTATTCTGGTAGTTTGTTTAGGAATTAGCATGGGAGCTATCTATGAGGTATTAGAATTTATTGTAGACAGCACAACGCATCCCGTTCCACCTGGTCAGCCCAGTCTTTTGGATACCGATTTAGATTTAGTTGCGGATATCATTGGGGCAAGCATCGCCGCATTTCATGCTAGTTCAGTCAAATTTATCAATCAGCATTTTTAACCTGAATGTTAGCTCAGTGTTGTGGCGGCGGCAACAGCGGCACCGACCCCTGAGCCATCTTTGCTTAATTTGCACTGGATTTTGTTGGCGTTTTTACCTAAAAGCTCATAAAGTGTTTCGGTAATCTTGCTCGCATAACCAGGCATCTTTTCATATAAGGAGCCATCAATCGCGATAACATGCTGCTTAGAAAATTCAGGATCAATATGACGAAGTGTTGCTGCATAGGTTGCAGCAACCAAGCGGGCTGAACGCTGAACAATCAGAGTGGCAAGGTTTTGCAGGTACATTCGTTCTTCCTGGCTGCTTTTTATCCAGCCAAGCTGAGACAGCCAGGCGTTAATGGCTTGAAGATTATGGCTGGAGTCGGCTGCTAGGCCGGCCATCTCCTTGCCGGTGACAGCAGTAGAAGGCAAGGAGATCGTGGATAACGATTGCGGCAAGACCCCATTGTCAATTAAATCATAACAAGCAAGGCGGAACAATTCACCGATGTAACGTCCTGAACACATTTTTTCAAGGCGACCGGCTCCAGGCCGGTCGCTGTTTTTATCTAAAACTTTATCATAGCGGTTTTGAGGGACTTTATCAAAATTGCCGGATTCCATATTTATGTACATCGGTTTAGCGTAAGCTGTCTGCGTATAACTAGGTTCAAGATAGCAGGTATTGTGCCCGGTACCGCAGATCGAACCGATGTCGGTTCTCGTGTCTTTGTAAGCAGCAGCCAGTAATGCGCTGATGGAGTCGTTGAGGATGGCGGCTGCTTTGATATTTCTGATACCTTTGCGGACAAAGGCTGTGTTAAGCAATTCAACGATATTCTTACCTACAACACCGGAGGTTGCAAGTTCTTTTGTCCAATACAATAACTCGGCATGTTCGATATTCGACATCCGGCAAGGAAACGAAAAGGCATGACCGAGCACATATTGATTGCTTTCGGTAGCCAAAGCGGCTAGTTTGGCAGCTAGAAAGTCAAACAATTGTTCAGCGGTTGCCGTGCTGGCGATGTAATTATAGCCGTCATCGGCAGAGACAAGCGGGGCATCTTGTCGTTCGAGAACCTGAAACTTACCATTGCCTTGCAGGTTAATCTTAAGAGCCCGAACATTAGTCCCGCCAAAGTCAAGGGCAAGAAATATCCCAGTTTCCTGTCCAGATGGCTTGCTGAGATAAGAAGGCAGCATGGCTAATGAACTGTGACGTTGAGCCAGTCCTTCGCGCATATCGTAAAGAAATAATTCTATTAGATTTTCCAGTTGCTGTGTGGATACCGTGAAGTCTTTCAGGAGCTGGCTCGGCAAAGCTGCTAAAGTCATAACAGACCTCCTTTGTACCTGGCAGATATTTTATGACTATTATTATACAGTAAAAATACGTTGGATTGATGTAGTTAATTAAAAATTTTACAAACATTTTAGAATATTTATAAAATTTGCACAAAATAGCAGGATTAAAGTTCTATTTATCGAATGATTGTCGTAGTACTTAATTAAGAAGTTAATTAAGTTGATTACATAACAATTAATGGAATATGTTTTATTCAATCACGGTTTTTAAGCTAATTGGAGGGGTATTATGGCTGAACTTAGGTGGAATCCCTTATTGCGTACCTGGACAATGGTTGCTGCTAATCGTCAGGCCAGACCGCATCTGCCTCAGAATTGGTGTCCGTTTTGTCCGGGGTCCGGAAAAGTTCCGGAACACTATGACGTTCATGCTTACAATAATGATTTTCCTGCCTTGACGCTGAATCCGGAAGCTCCCGAGAGTGTGGTAAGCGGGCCGTATGAGGCCGCGCAGAATTATGGAAAATGCGAAGTCATTTTATATTCACCAGAGCATCACACCACATTATCTGCATTATCTGTGGATCATATCGTTAAGCTGGTCAACTTATTAGCCAGCCGGTTTATTGATTTGGCACGTGATCCTAACATTAAATATATTTTTGAGTTTGAAAACCGGGGTGAGGAAGTCGGTGTAACGATGCCTCATCCGCACGGACAAATCTATGCCTATTCTTTTGTACCGCAAAAAATAGAAATTGAATTAGAGAGCTGCCAGCAGTATTATGCTGAGGCGCACTCATGTTTAATTTGTGATATGAATGAAACTGAAGGTGCGTTTCAACAACGGGTGATTGCGGAAAATGCGAGCTTTATCGCCTATATTCCGTTCTTTACCGATTATCCTCATGGTGTATTTATTGTAAGCAAACGACATGCTGGCAACATTACAGAGTTTAATGATCTTGAAAAACGGGATTTGGCTGTTATGCTGAAAAATATTACCGGAGCTTTTGACGCCTTGTTTAACAAGCCGTTTCCTTATATGATGTGCTTTCATCAAACACCGGTTAATAGCCCTCAATACCGGGAATCCCATCAGTATTACCATTTCCATATCGAGTTTTATACTCCGCTTCGTGAGGCCGATAAATTAAAATTTTATGCATCGTCCGAGATGGGGGCGTGGGCTGCTTGTAATCCTATGGCGGTTGAGCAAACAGCCGAACAGCTTAAGCAAGCCTATCACCGCTTTGTTAGCCAGGAGGAAAGTTAATGAGCATTCATGCTGAGCTGAAAATGAAGTTTACTAAGCACTTTGGTGATAGTAAGCAGCCTGTTTCTATATTCTTTGCGCCAGGCCGCGTCAATCTGATTGGTGAATATACCGATTTTAATGGCGGGTATGTATTTCCGGCAGCTGTGTCACTTGGAATATGGGGGCTATTGCGGCGCAGAACGGATGGCGTTATTCAGCTTCACTCAGATAATGCCGGAAGTGGTGCAGTGATTGATCTTAAGCAGACGCTGGTTTGTCGGCAAGAGGACGGCTGGACTAACTATCCGAAAGGTGTTATTCAATACTTAGTTGATCAGGGGTTGCTCCTTCAAGGCTGTGATGTTTTTTTCTCAGGAAACTTGCCAACCGGTGCAGGGCTTTCTTCATCCGCTGCTTTATTGATTCTTACCGCGTATATGCTGCAGACAACCTTTGGCAATAGCGGCCTTGATCGAGTTGCTATGGCTCAATTGTGCCGAAAAGTTGAAAATGAATTTATTGGTGTGAACTGTGGGATTATGGACCATTTTGCAATTGCTATGGGACATAAGCATCATGCAATTTTACTGGATTGCAATACCTTGACTCATGAATACATTCCTTTAAGCTTAGACAATCACAGCTTAGTGATCATGAACACGAACAAAAAGAGAGAATTAACCGACTCGAAATATAATGAACGGCGGCAGGAATGCGACCAAGCGCTGGCCATTATTCGCAAGCATCGAGGCATTGAGCATCTTTGCCAAGCCACAATGGCTGAAGTTGAAGGTTTGCTGGAGCAGCCTGTCTTAAGGAAACGGGCCAGGCATGTTGTATCGGAAAATCAGCGTGTTATCGATGCTGTTTCATTGCTGCGCGCCGGAGAAGTTTCTGCTTTTGGTGGCTTAATGATTGCATCACATCGTTCGCTGCAAACTGATTTTGAAGTATCTGGTCTTGAACTTGATGTGCTTGTTGAGCATGCATTGCAAGTTCCTGGTTGTATTGGGGCCAGAATGACTGGAGCGGGTTTTGGCGGCTGTGCCATTGCTTTAGTAGAAAATCAGGCTTTAGATAAGTTTATGCAGCAGGTTAGGCTGGGGTATCAGGCCGTAACCGGCCGGATTGCTGATTTTTATCCGGCTATTGTTGCCGATGGGGTTGAGAGAGGAGCGATTCATGAAGGCTAAGCCTGGATTGTATAAGGGCAGTCCTTGTTATACTCTTGAGAATGATTGGATCAGTATGGTGATTCTGCCAGCGTTAGGTGCTAAGATTGCATCTCTGGTGTATAAACCGCAGAATTTCGAAGTTTTTTTTCAGCCAACTGGCCATGCCTATCCGCTGCCGCAGTATGGAGCAGATTTTTCCTGTTACGATACTTCTGGGGCTGATGAGATGTATCCAACCATTGATCCTTGTTATTATCCGGCACCTGGTTATTCTGAGGTTTCCTTACCTGATCATGGTGAACTTTGGAGTGTTCCTTGGCAAGTAATTGCCGATGAGGGGCGAGTGGTGAGCATTGCTCAAGGGATTTCCTTACCTTATACGTTTGAGAGGGTTATTACCTTGGCTGATCATGTTGTCCAAATTAGTTATCGGGTTAGAAATACCGGACAGGCTAAATTATTTGGACTTTGGGCTTTCCATGGACTGGTAGCCTGTGATCAAGGAACCAAATTGCTGCTGCCGCAGGCAGAACGGGTGATCAACGTACACGACAGTACCGTCCTGGGTTCTGTCGGAACAATCCATCAGTTTCCTTTGAGTATAGGCGTAGATGGACAAAAGGTTGATTTAAGCAGAATCGGGCCTTGTTCATTACGGCGAACTGAAAAATTTTATATTCAGGGTAAAATTGCTCAAGGAACGGCAGGTCTTACCCTCAATGCTGGCAAGCTTTTGTATCAGTTGTCATTTCCTCAAGAACGGGTACCTTACCTAGGCGTATGGATCAATATGGGGGGATTTAAAGGTGAGTACAATTGTGCGCTTGAACCTGCTTCCGGTTATTATGATAGTCTTGCCGAGGCATACCGGTCGAACAGCTTAGTACCACTAAACCCCGGAGAAAACCAGGAATGGTACTTAAATATTGAACTTACGGCAATCAAGTAGCTATTCAATGGCTATTGTCGAACCATACTTACCGTACACAGCTTAAGGCTGTGTCGGGGAAAGGCAGGGATCTATGGGGCGGGAGAATTTCGCAGCGAAAACGAAAAATGGTACCATTACGAATGAGGCTCAAATCGTGCATCTTATTCGGCGCTCCGGGTTAATATCACGAGCTGAAATTGCTAAAATTACTGGTCTTACGCCGCCGGCCGTCACCAATATTATCAACAAGCTTCACGAGGCCGGAAGCATTCAGGAAGATATGGTTGGAGAGTCAAGCGGTGGCCGCAGGCCACTATTATTAAAAATCAATCCTGAGATTGCTCGCATTATTGTCGTGCATGTGCGGTCAGAAAAGATCATTGGTTATGTTGTTGACCCGGATTTGCAAATTCACCACCAAGAAATTCAGAATATTAAGAAATGCAGTAAAGAAAGTGTTCTGGAATTTTTGCTGGCTATTATTGAGCGGTGCCTGCAGTCGTCAGCAATACCGATAGTCGCTGTTGGTGTGGTCGTGCGGGGACCTGTAAGGTTGCGTGAGGGTATTTCGGTATTTGCCCCGAATATTGGGTGGCGCAATGTTCCGCTCAAATATATTATTGAAGAAAAAACCGGCTTAGTCACGTTTGTGGAAAACGATTCACGGGCGCTGACTAATGGAGAGTATCATTATGGTTCAGTAAAAGATGCGCAAAGTATGGTTTTATTAAAAGTCAGTCATGGGATTGGCGGGGGCATTATCTTTAATGGCAAGTTGTACCGGGGCGTGAATGACAGTGCTGGTGAAGTTGGACACTCTACAATTGATGTGACAGGGCCTCTCTGCAGTTGTGGCAATTATGGCTGCTTAGAAGCCATGGCATCAGAAAACGCCCTTGTTGATTTAGTTGCCAAGGAGATCAAGGAAGGCCAGCCTTCGCTTGTTAAGGATTATGTTGCCGGTAATCTGGAGGAAGTTTCCCCTGATGAAATCTACCGGGCCGCTGACGCTGGTGATGAGGTTGCCTTGCGGATGCTGAATCGAGTTGCCCGCTATCTGGGTATTGGGATTGCCAATTTAGTAAATATCTTTAATCCTGAAATTGTTGTGATTGCCGGCGGGATAGTTAAAGCCAGAGTCCATATTGAAGACATGGTGAAGCAGATTGTCCGTGACCGGGCTTTTGAAAGCTGCAGCAGCGGACTTGACATTCGGTTTTCTGGAAAAGGTACTGAAAACACATTAAAGGGAGCGGCAGATTTAGTTTTTACGGAAGTAACCGAGTTGAAATTGCTTCATCCCAAATGAACGGTACTATGATTATGAAGCGGGGTAAGGCCCGACAATAGCTGAAACATAGGCGCTTATCGCTGCTTTATGATAAATAAACTCAAACCAAAATATTAGAGGAGGGTATTTTTTGTGAAAAAAGGCTTAAAAGGACTGATTATCACCAGTGTGCTCCTTGGAGTATTAGCGGCGGGGTGCTCGAATTCACAGGCTCCGTCCGGGGCTAACTCTGCCAAGTCGGTTGTCGGTGTGGCGATTTATAAGTTTGATGACACCTTCATGACAGGCGTCCGCAACTCAATATCTAAATTTGCTGAAGGCAAGGCTACTGTTGAAATTGTCGATAGCCAGAATTCTCAATCCACTCAAAATGACAAGGTTGACTTGTTTATTACTAAAAAGGTCAATGCTCTCGCTATCAATCCGGTTGATCGCACAGCGGCCGGCGTCATCATTGATAAAGCGAAAAAAGCCAATACCCCTGTTGTGTTTTTTAACCGTGAACCATTACCGGAAGATATGAAAAAATGGGATAAAGTCTATTATGTAGGTGCTAAGGCAGAAGAGTCAGGAACTATTTCCGGGCAGCTTATCGTGGATTACATGAAAGCCCATCCTGAAGCCGATAAAAATAAAGACGGTGTATTGCAATACGTCATGCTGAAAGGTGAGCCAGGTCACCAAGATGCAGAATTGCGGACTAAATATTCAATTAAAGCTGTCGAAGATGCTGGCATCAAAGTACAAAAGCTGGCCGAAGATACTGCTATGTGGGATCGGGTAAAAGGCCAGGAAAAAATGGCTGCCTTCCTAGCTGCACATGGTGATGCGATTGAAGCTGTTTTTGCCAATAATGACGATATGGCACTAGGCGCTATTGAAGCATTAAAAGCAAAAGGCTATTTTAAGGATGGCAAGTACATTCCAGTTGTGGGGGTTGACGCTACAGCTCCGGCATTAAAAGCATTAGAAGATGGAACCATGCTGGGCACTGTTTTAAATGATGCGGTTAACCAAGGCAAAGCGACAATTAATATCGCGTCCGTACTAGCTCAAGGGCAAACGCCTACAAAAGAAAATACTGGTTTCGAACTGACTGATAACAAATATGTCTGGGTTGCTTACAAGAAAATAACGAAAGAAAACATGAATGACGCTAAATAATTTTTCTGAAGTATAGAATATCTGGCAGGAGCAGTCACGGATTGCTCCTGCCAGATAATATCAAGCAAGTATCTGACTATGACAATAACTTGGTGAATACACCGTGCTTGTATAGAGTATGATGTGGGCTGATGAAGGAGGGCGTCGAATGGCTGAACAAGAATTTTTGCTGGAAATGCGAAATATTGTGAAGGAATTTCCAGGCGTTAAAGCTCTTGATCATGTGAGCCTCAAAGTTCGCAGCGGCGCTGTGCATGCTTTGATGGGAGAGAATGGAGCAGGCAAATCAACTTTGATGAAATGCTTATTTGGCATTTATAAAGCTGATGCAGGCGAAATTATTCTAAATGGCCAAAAAGTAGAAATTCCTAACTCTAAGGCAGCACTCGATCAGGGAATTTCCATGATTCATCAAGAATTACATCCTGTTCCTCATCGCAATGTTATGGAAAATCTTTGGCTGGGGCGTTTTCCAGTCAAAGGGGTGGGGCCGTTTAAACTCATTGATGAAGCAAAGATGAAACGAGATACTGAGCAGCTATTCAGCGATTTACAGATTGATATTGATCCTGCCATGCTGGTGGGAAAACTGTCGGTATCGAAAGTGCAATCAATCGAAATAGCCAAGGCTGTATCGTTTAACTCAAAAGTCATTGTGATGGATGAACCTACATCCTCGCTGACCGGCAATGAAGTAGAGCAGCTGTTTAAAATTATCCGAGATCTTAAGAAGCGCGGTGTTGCCATTATTTATATCTCTCATAAAATGGAAGAAATTCTGGAAATATCGGATGAGGTTACTGTCATGCGGGACGGCAAGTATATTGGTACTTGGCCAGCTGCCGAACTTACAACCGATATGATCATTTCCCGCATGGTGGGCCGTGATCTTACCCAACGCTTCCCTGACCGCGCCAACATCCCGGGGGATGTTGTATTTCAAGTCGAAAATTTAACGTCTGCTTTTGCTAAATCCTTTAAAAATGTATCTTTTGAATTGCGTCAGGGCGAGGTGCTGGGGATTGGAGGATTAGTTGGGGCGCAGCGGACTGAATTGATTGAGGCATTGTTTGGACTTCGAGCGATCGCGTCAGGGCGCTTTGTGCTGAACGGTCAAGAGATCAGCATTAAATCTCCGGTTGACGCAAAAAAGCATAAAATAGCCTTATTAACCGAAGAACGACGGGCAACGGGAATATTCCCTGTTCTTTCTGTATTAGAAAATACAGCGGTTGCTAAACAGGCAGCTTATGAGACTTCGTATTTCTTACTAGATGAGAAGCGGCGAGTCGCTGATGCTGAAGAGAACATGCAGAAACTTCGCGTGAAAACCCCATCGATCCGTACACTGATAAAAAATCTGTCAGGCGGAAACCAGCAAAAAGTTCTGCTATCACGCTGGTTATTGACAGAACCGGAAATTTTGTTATTAGATGAGCCAACTCGCGGAATTGATGTTGGTGCAAAATTTGAAATTTACACCATTATTGCAGAGCTGGCCAAACAAGGAAAGAGTATTATTATGATTTCGTCAGAAATGCCGGAATTGCTAGGCATGTCAGACCGGATTATGGTGATGTGTGAAGGGCGAATGACCGGGATTATTGATGGCAGCCACGCTACGGAAGAGGAAATCATGCGCTTGGCTACCCAACGCCTAGCCTAAAGGAGGAAATACTAGTGAGTATTGACGCGCGAAAAACATCCGACTTTTTAATGCAGCATGCAATTTATATTGTCTTAATTGTTTTAACGGTGGCCATTGCTGTTTATGATCCTCGCTTTATGTCTGTCACTACCATCCGTGATATTCTCTTGCAATCGTCAACACGCGCTATTATTGCACTAGGTGCGGCGTTTGTACTGATTACTGGCGGCGTTGATCTTTCAACAGGCCGGGTGGTTGGGCTGACGGCAGTATTGTCGGCATCCATGCTGCAAGTTGCCGATTATTCACGGCGCTTTTATCCGGATATGCCTGATTTGCCAATCATTTTACCTATTCTGATTGCTGTTCTTGCAGGCTTGCTGGTGGGAATTATCAATGGGACTATTGTGGCAAAGTTTAGTGTTCCGCCTTTTATTGCAACGTTAGGTACGATGGTTATGGTTTATGGTGTCAATTCCATCTACTTTGATATGAAACCCAATGAATCTCAGCCAATTGGAGGGCTGAGAAGCGATTTTACTGAAATTGGATCAGGCGCATTTGGCAGTAGTGGCGATTACTCCATTCCCTACATTGTGGTTATTGCTTTAGTCATCTCGATTATTGTGTGGGTTATTTTTAATAAAACACGCTTGGGCAAAAACATGTATGCAATTGGCGGGAATGTCCACGCCGCCATTGTATCCGGTATTAATGTACAACGGAATTTATTATATTTGTATGCCATTGCCGGTGCACTTTATGGTTTGGCTGGAGTTTTAGAAGCTGCCAGAACAGGTGGAGCAACCAATAACTATGGCAACATGTATGAACTTGATGCGATTGCGGCCTGTGTTGTCGGCGGCGTTTCAACGGCAGGCGGAATTGGTACCGTTCCTGGGATCTTAGCTGGTGTATTAATCTTTGGGGTTATCAACTATGGACTAACATTTATTGGCATTAATCCGTATTGGCAGCTGATTATCAAGGGGTTGATTATCGTTGCAGCGGTTGCGGTGGATATTCGGAAATATCTAACCAAGAAATAATCGGTTGTACTCCGAAGCGTATTGGAACGCAATTAGGATGGTAAAGTGAAGGCTAGACCGCTTTACCATCATTTTTTTATCTGATTAGTAGGTTTTTATAAAATTATGTCAAATAGTAATGAAGGATTATTTTAACTTTTAATAGCAGGTGGTGTTGGAATGCATGATAAGCAGCTTTATCATGAGACAATTGTCAGCAAACTCGTCCAAGCAATAGCGTCAGAGCAGTCTGTTCAAACCATAAAAATTGAGCATAACACAACCATTCAAGGTCGGACTAGTACTCATCAGGTTGATATTTATTGGGAATTTACTGATGGCGAGATTACTTATAAAACCATTATCCAAGCGCAGCATTGGAATAAAGCCATTGGAAATAATGAGCTTTTCCGGTTGCTTTCAATCCTGCGCGATATCCCAGGGCAAACAGCTGGTGCATTATTCACGCAGCCAGTTTATCAAAAAGTGACGAAAGATTTGGCCCGTGATGTTGGAATTACCCTCTACGAACTGATGCTGCCTTTAGACGACCATATTTGGGAGCCTATAGTTACACCTGTCCAACTTAAAATTGATGAAGCGTGGGCTAAGGCAGAAAAAGAACGTCTTGGTATGGGCGAACAGCAGGTTCAGCTAGGCGGAGAGCCTAAAACCATGTTTATTTATGATGAGGATGGCAACTGTCTGGATTCGGTGCAGGGGATTTTTGATGATTATATCAAGAAAAGCCGGGCGGCTGGCCGTTACGAAGAACAAACGATCACGCATGATTTTCAGGGCGCATATTTGAAAACCTATGATGAACTTTTTCCAATGCTGAAATTAGACAAGCTTATTTTTAAGCTAACATTTTTCGACTCATCCGAAGTACAGGGAGAAGAAATGCTCAGTGCTATCTTAACGAGTGTACTGAGGTATTTCAGACAATAAACAAAAAGTATCTGTAAATGGTTTTGAAAAACCTTTAGCAGATACTTTTGTTTATTGAGTGGGCAAAGTAGCAGCCTATATTTCTAAGCCAGTGTACCTGGGGCAGTTTGCTGAGGGGTTAACTGGCAGGGGATACGGGAACTATGTGGAAATATTTATTATACATAGAAACTGACTGATGCGGCAGAAGGAGTTCAAGCATGGATTTTGCAATGATTCTAGTTAGCTTGCTGTTATTAATGATTTTTGCTTATCGCGGTTATTCAATTATTCTCTTTGCGCCATTATTTGCAATGATTGGTGCTATTGGCAGCGGTTATGAATTAATGCCGGTGTTCAGTGAAATCTATATGACAAAGATTGCTGAATATGTAAAGACCTATTTTCCTGTATTTTTGCTGGGAGCTGTTTTTGCCAAAATTATGGAGGAAGGCGGTCTTGCAAATTCAATAGCGGCAGCAATTGTGCGTACTCTTGGGAAAGAACGTGCAGTGTTAGCTGTACTGCTTGGCTGCGGAGTGCTGACCTATGGCGGCTTAAGCGTCTTTGTAGTGGCCTTTGTTATGTATCCATTTGCGGCTATTCTGTTTCGTGAAGCCGGTATTCCCAAAAAGCTTATTCCGGCCACGTTATGGATGGGAATTTTTACTTATGCCATGGTGGCATTACCTGGTACACCGCAAATTCAGAACATTATCCCCACCACTTTCTTTGGGACGACAACCTGGGCTAGCCCGATATTAGGCTTTATCGGTGCTGCAGCTTATTTTTGTTTTGGCTGGGCGTGGATCTGCTATCGGCATAAAAAGCTGGCTGCTGCCGGGGAAGGCTATGGAGAGCATCAGCAGAATGAACCTCAGCCAATTGAGTCAGGGCTGCCTCATTGGTGTGCAGCTATCATACCGTTAATTGTCGTCATTGTGGTCAATATCTACATGAGTAATCCTTTTCATTGGAATTTTGCTCACCATTGGAATACACAAAGCCTGGCAGCTCTTAAGCCTCTTCGTTTGCCGCTGCTCAGTGCCAGTGTGGATCGCATTCAGGCAATTTGGTCTATTGACATTGCCTTACTATTAGGAATTATCTGTGCGGCGGTTATCGGGCGCAAAAGAATTTGTTTACACGGCGGGATTATTTCGCCATTAAACTCTGGGGCCATATCTTCGGTGAGCGCTATCCTAAACACGGCATCAGGGTATGCTTTTGGAGCTGTCATTGCCAGTCTTTCTGGATTTCAATCCATCAAGAGTGCACTGCTGAATTTAAAGATAGGGTATGGGCCGCTATTATCTGAAGTGATCACTACAAACATTATGGTAGCTTTTACGGGTTCTTCGTCAGGGGGGATTACCATTGCCCTTGGAATGCTCGGCCAGGAGTGGCTAGCCTGGGCTCAAAACGTGGGCATAGAGGCCGAGGTCGTTCATCGGATTGCCTGCTTGGCATCAGCTGGCTTGGATACCGTACCGCACGGTGGAGCACTGGTGACTTTAATTGCAGTATGTGGGTTAACCCATAAAGAATCCTATTATGATGTTTTTATTCTGACGCTTTTAAAAGCAACGGTTGGATTTATTGGAATACTTGCTTACACCTTGACTGGTTTGGTTTAGTTAGTATTTCAACAATACTGCTGTTTAGTTTGCTTTTAGCATATTCCTTGTTTGTTCTTATCAATTACTATGAAACATAGGAAAAGTTGTTAAACTTTTCATTGTATGGGCAAAACCGAAATGCGAAAACTAATGAAAGAAATTATTTACTTTGTTGCAATCGTTGAAATATAAAATAGCAGGAGGACTTAATATGATCTTTACAAGTTGGGATAGGCACCGGGATTTAGGGTTGCTCATATTACGGTTGGGAATTGGCATGATGTTTATGTATCATGGTTGGCCTAAAATTAGCGGTGGTTTGGCAACCTGGACGAAACTGGGTGCAGCTGTCGGTAATTTTGGAATTACCTTTGCGCCTGCTTTCTGGGGATTCATGGCGGCATTTGCCGAGTTTGGCGGCGGTCTTTTATTGCTGCTAGGCCTTTTTTTCCGCATTGCCAGCATGCTGCTAACACTGACTATGATTGTAGCTATCAGCACTAAATTTGCATCTGGAGTGGGGTTTGCCGGGGCAGCGCAGCCTATTGAGCTTGGTATTTTATTTTTAAGCTTAATTTTGATTGGCCCTGGGCGCTACAGTTTTGATGAAAATTTTAGGCGAAGGTAATGCTTCAATTCATTCAATTGATAGGTTCAAATTTAAAGACCAAGCTATAATTAGCTTGGTCTTTGTTTACTTTTATGCAGGCTTGACAGAATAAATAGAATCGGTAATAATAGGAAATACGATAATGATAATCATTCTCGTATTTCCTGTTATTAGTATTAATTGCGAGAGGGTGCAAACATTGACGATTGGAAATCGGATGAAATTTATTGTTTTGGCTTTTGGCATTGTGCCACTTATTATCGTATTTTGGGTCGGTGCCCAGAATGGGCTGCTGGCCAATACGTCATTTCATACTGCGATGGCTATGGCTCTAATGGGGACCTTGCTGGCTGGTCTCTTGGCGCCGGGAACCGTGATGCATTTTTTCTTTACCCGCCATCTAAACAAAATGAAAGAGTTTTGCTTAGAGGTAAAAAAAGGCCGTTATGATGTACACCTGGATGTACCCAACTCAAGCAATGACGATGGCGATGAGAACGAACTTGTGGGACTTATGCGTGATATGAACTGGATGGTTCACTGCATTAAAATTAATGATTCAAGCTTGCGGCAGGCACTAGGTGATTTAGAAAAGTCCCGGGCTGAGATTGAGCAGCAAAAACTAGAGCTCACTGAAGCGGTTGGCAAATTGCGCAACTTATTGGATAATGTAGGCCAGGGTTTTTTGTCATTTGGACCTGATTTACGGGTTGCCGGCGAGTATAGTGCAGAATGTGTCATGATCTTTAATCAGGAAATTGGAAACCAAGCTATTCCGGCGCTGCTTTATCCTGATGATGAGCAGCAACAGAATTTTGTGAAAGCATTATTTGATAAGATTTTTCAAGAAGGCGATGAATTTCTACGTGAGAATTACTTTTCTCTATTGCCGGAAGAATTAATGTTTGATCAAAATACCATTAAGATTGATTATAAATTGATTGAACCTACATCTGAGCAGCAGCATCAAGAAATTATGCTGATTCTTACCGACATTACTGAACGGATTGTCATGGAACAGCGCATCCAGGAAGAAAAAAATATTTTGTCTATGGTGGTTCAGACTGTTACACACTACCAGGAATTTATTAAAGCTGTCCGCGAGTATCAATTGTTCATCCAAGAAGAAATTCCTAACATTTTGAAATCTGATCGGACAGCTGCCGAGAAAATCAGCGTGATCTTCCGCAGTATGCATACATGGAAGGGGATTTTCAGTCAATTAGGGCTGGAACGTTTGGGTGGACATTTACATAACCTTGAGAATGAGCTGACCAAACTACGGAATATTGGTAGTCAGACGAGCCAGGAGGCTGCACTTTATGACTTATTTGCCGTATATCCAACTGCAGCACTGAACCTTTGGCTGGAAGAAGAACTCAAATTGTTATCGAATATTTTAGGGGAAAACTTCTTCTTCCAAGAAGAGACCGTGATTGTGGAAAGTAATAAGTTACGGCAATTAGAAGAAAAAATTCAAAAACTATTGGCACCTTGCCAGGCCAAACAACTTATTGCTGATTTACGCCGCTTGCGGTATAAGCCCTTCCGGGAATTATTGAGTATGTATCCTGATTATGTGGTGAATATGGCTGCCAATCAGGAGAAAGAAATTTATCCCTTCACGATTGGGGGGACAGAGTGCCTCGTTGATCCTACTCAATATCATGAATTTGCCAAAACTCTTATTCATGTGTTCCGCAATGCCGTAGCGCATGGATTAGAGACTGCTGAAGAACGGATGCTGGCCGCTAAAGATCTAAAGGGGCGAATCCATTGTACGGTTGAAGAAACTGATGAAAATATTATAATTAGTATTTCTGATGACGGTCGGGGAATCGAAGGTCAGTATATTCGTGAGCTTGCAGTTGCTAAAGGCATTTGCAGTACAAACGAGGCTTTAACGGATCAGGAAGCAATGCAGCTGATTTTTGCCGATGGATTTTCGACTGCGACGTGCACGACGGAGCTGGCTGGGCGTGGGGTCGGTTTATACGCTGTTCAAAGTGAAGTTGAAAAATTACGGGGACATATTGATATAAACAGTGAACCAGGCAAAGGAACAACCTTCCGGTTTGTGCTCCCACTGGTTCGTGAGGTGAAGCGGGCTGATATGAAAAGTTTTGGTGAACAGGTCTTAAATCAGGCCAGCAGTTATTTACAGCAGGATTTTGGGATTGGGCAGAAACACGTTATGGTAGTCGATTCACCTGCGAATGTTATCCCCATGCGTAATATCTCTACATTTATTGACGTAGTTGGGAATTTAAACGGCAGACTCATGATTAGTGCTGATGAAAATCTGGTAACACGGTTAGCCGATCAGTATTTGGGGCATGATGGTGCGGCTTCTTATGAGCAAAATCTTTTGGAAAGTGCTTTCGCTGAGTTTTTCAATACAATTGTCGGTAATGCTTTACAGCAGCTGCCGGAATGGGAAGAGGATGTCAATATTGGTACGCCTGTAACCATATGGGCTAAAGGAGCTTCGGCAAAATATGCTGCCGCAGAAACTCATACCTGGAATATTGATACAGAGTTAGGACAGCTCTATTTTAGTGTTATTTCGTTTGAAAAGGAAAGGGAGGATCTAGATGGCGCGGGTATTAATTGTTGATGATGCTTTAATGATGAGAAAAACAATTGGGAATATGCTGACAAAAGCAGGGCATGTGATTGTTGGCGAAGCCATAAACGGAGAACAGGCTGTGTTGGCTTATCAAAGGCATCAGCCTGACTTGGTTACTATGGATATTACCATGCCTGGGGTTGACGGAATTTCAGCTTTAGCTCAGATTATTGCCATTGATCCTGAGGCTAAAGTCATTATGGTAAGTGCTTTAGGACAAAAGCATAAAGTATTTGATGCTTTGCAGGCGGGGGCAAAAAGCTATGTTTTAAAGCCATTTAAAGAAGATAAGTTACTTGCAGTCATGAATGAGGTCTTACAGGACTGCACTATCCCTGGGACGGGGCAAGAAACTGCCAGTAAATTAACAGCACCTGAGACCGGGTATTGTAATAATACAGGAATTTTAGCAAAACCGTTTATGTTCGAAAATCGTGACAATCATATTCATATTACGATCTTAAAAGATTTTACTGGTTGTGACTTTTCAGAATTAATTTCACTCATTGCTGATAAGTCGGAATCCCAGCCACGCTATGTGAACTTTAATTTTACTTGCTGCAATGCACTGAATGGGAATTCGGCGTCCGGTTTTGCCGATGTTATGGCCAGTATACTGGCTGCTGGCAGTGCGCTTAAAATTATCTGCTATACGCGGGATTATACCATGTTTTTCCGGAATGAGGCTTGCCTAAAGGGTGCTGAGTTTGAACTTGTAAAAAAGCAAGGCATATTATAAATCAACTAAAGCAAAGAGGGACTTAGGGTTAAACCTTAAGTCCCTCTTTGCTTTATGGTTGTTTGTTGAATCTAAATGGGCTTTTTGGGATGATGCATATTATTATTCCTTGTTTCGGACAAACTAGAGTTAGCGGATAGCACGAATCGCTATCAAACCTGTGACTGTTTTGTCGGAGATGATTAGGATTTCTTACTACGGCGATGGGGCCTGGAAGCCCGGTAATCGCTATAAACCAGAGGGGAATACTATGCAAATTTACCAAGATATTTTGAAACAAGGTAAGCGCTTCGCGGACAGTAAGGCAACAAGTAAATTTAAAGTGATTGACACGCTGAATGTATTTTGGCAGCAAGTCAGCAGCGACTGTAAGCAGGCCAAGGTGCTGGATGCATCAGCCTTGCTGAATTCAATCACCGAGGTTTGCCGCTATACGTATAATTATGAGCGTAGTTTGGACTATGGCAATATTGCACCAGTCCATCCTGCAACTTGGATTGAGTTGGTTGATACCGAGACGTCCGTAAATTTGGCGGCATTAATCTTATATGAGGAAAATACCAATCAGGCGCGGTTGGCAAAGCAAGCGGCAGAACATGGAATTCAAACAAATTTTCATTGGCGCTGTGAGGCACGCTGCTTTATAAAAAAGATGTATGGCAAAACGCTGCCGCTTAAGTGGGAATGGATTGAATATGTCGATGAGCATGGGCGGTCAGTGGGCAGTTTAATGCAGCCAATGACTTTCCCTGACGGGCTTGGTGAGTACATTAATGCTGAACTGGAAAAATTACGCTTTGTGCAGCATGACCTATGCGCCCTGATTGCTAATTTGGGATTATATACGATTGATATGCTAAATAACAATATTGCAAGCTTGACTGCTTGCCAAAACGGGCGGGTACAACGACCATTGCTTGGGAAAAAACGGGATTTGGAGCATTACATTGTAGAATTGGATTTTAAAAATGATCCGTTATATTCACCAGTTCCAATTTTACAAGTGTGAAGCAGCTTAGGTTATTAGGTAGTCAATTAACAGCCAAATATTCAGAAAGGTAACGATGATTCCGATAATAAACAAGACGATTTTGGTAAAAGTTTTATTTGAATATTTCCCCATGACAGTGGGGGAAGACGTCAGGTAAATTTGACTGAAAATGGTGATGGGAAGCTGAATGCTTAATAAGATCTGCGAGGTAATCAAGCCGGCTAAAGGATCGGCGATGAAAAAGATAATGATGACAGCTGCTAGATAGGTAATGGTAATGCCCCAGCGGGTGTGAGGATCTCTGATATTGTAAGGTTCGCCAAACCAACCGGCAAAGATGCTGCCGCCTGCTATCCCGGCCGTGGTCGTTGAGGCAATTCCGGCAAACAGCAGTGCCAAAGCAAAAATGTTTGACGCTGCTTCACCGAGCAGCGGGCTCAGGAGATCTTTGGTTTGCTCTAGTGATTCCACCGAGATGGAATGCTGAAAAAAAGTGGCAGTTGCCAGAATGATCATGGCGCTGTTAATTGTCCAGCCAATAATCATTGAAAATAGCGTATCATAGAATTCATAACGGAGTTGACGGGTAATAACGGCATCATTTTCAAGATTCCACTGACGACTTTGAATGATTTCAGAATGAAGAAATAGATTATGCGGCATTACCACTGCGCCTAATATGCTCATGATAATAGGCATGGAGCCCAGGGGAGCGCTTGGAGTAACCCAGCCTTTTCCTGCCTGAAGCCAGTCAACATTGACTAAAGTCAGTTCAAATAGAAAAGAAAAGCCGATAAGCGAGACAAAACCGACAATCCATTTCTCCAGCCGACGGTATGAATTGGTCCATAGCAGGAAAAATGCCGTACAGGCTGCAGCAACAGCGCCAATTTGAATTGGAATTCCTAGTAGCAGTTTTACACCAATGGCCATGCCAAGAATTTCAGCCATGGCCGTAGCTGCTGCTGCTGCGATGGCTGATAACAGAACAAGGTTCGAAACCCATTTGGGCAAAAAAGCAACACAGGCTTCTGATAAACAATACCCAGTGGCTATCCCTAAATGGGCAGCATTGTGCTGGAGAATAATCAGCATCAGAGTAGACAATGTAACAATCCATAGCAGGTTGTAGCCAAAGTCTGCTCCAGCCGCAATGTTTGCAGCCCAGTTGCCTGGATCAATAAAGCCAACTGTTACCAGAATGCCGGGACCCAAGTAGCGGAGAAATTCCCTGGCTCTAATATCCGGCATGTGTATTTTAGAAAAAAACGCTGGTTTCTTAAAGATGCAAGCCACCTCCTGATTTGATGAACCGTCGTTTCAACTACGAGCTACGCTAAAAGTTCTGCGCTACCATGAGCTGCAGTCTTTGGGTGTAGCTCGTGGCCTGTAATTACTACTATGAAGCATTCGCTGGTTTTTGTACTTTGATTAGCAGTGCTGAGCCAAAATTAAATAATGCGATAATGGCTCCGCCAATGAAGACGTATTTATAGCCATTGGGGCCACTATTGTACCAGACCATGCCTCCCAGGATCGGCAAAAACATCGTGACAATATGATCAATACTTGTTCCGAGCGAAAGGGTCGGAGAAACATCTTCAGGGGCAACCGCAATTTTCTTCAAATACGTTGCCCGTGCCATTCCGACCGAATTCATGGTCTGATCTAATACATAGCAAGCGTTAATGATGAACAGTGCAGTGCTGGGGCTGAATAAATCAGCCGTATAAGCATAACCCAGACAGACAAAAAAGAAGGCGATTGCTTCAGCTGTCAGAACAAATCGCTCACCCACATGATCAATGAGATAGCCAATCAGTGGTTTTACGAATATCCCGGTTACAGAAATAATAAAAAATAAAATCGTCATGGTTGTGACTGGCTCTTTAAAAACGTCAACCAATACCCAGGGACCAAAAGTAATAAAGATCTGTTTTCTGGCACCGTAGAGGATGCAAAGCCAATAATAGAGTCGATATTCTTTCCGGAATACATAACGGACAATATTTTTATGCTTATGAATAGGCTTGATGTTAAAAAGCAGCAAAGCTGCAACTAGAAAAGAGACTGCGCCAATGGCAAAGGAAGTCGTATAACTAATGTTGCCAAATTTAAACAATGCCCAGAGCGCGGCACTGCTGACAACCAAGGCTGCGGTGTTTACTGCACTCATTTGCCCGAGTTTCTTGCCGACTTCACCAGCCTTTGCAAAATTCATTCCGATGCTGTTGGCTAATGGCATATACATGTGCTGACCCATGCTGTAAATAAAAATGACCATGACCACCAGGGTATAGTCGGCGGGAATAACGCCCAGCAGAAACATGCCCAGCGCGGCCAGAATATTGGCAATTACAGCTGTGCGGATGTCCCCTAGGGCGTAGAGTGAGCCGATGACCAGCACAACCAATAAGCCGGGCAGTTCGCGGGGGATTTCTAAGGCAGAACGCTGCATAATCATCATATGGAGATTTTCTTTTAAATAATTGGTCAAGGTAGATCCGTCAACACTCTGGCCGATGCCAAGAAAAATACTGGCTAAGAGAAACAACAGGTAATCGCGGTCCATGCCTCGTAGTTTGGTTATGAGTCGTGTCGTCATCTTATCATCCTATCAGTGCTAAAAAAGTTTAATTATTCAATAATAATATTAACAGTGAACCACCTTTATTACAATACTCCTGTTTGGCAAGAGGACTTAGGCAAATTGACAGCGAAATTAGCAACTATATTCATGCAGCTAAAGCGAGGGATATTCATGGCCGGCAGCCCTGATCAAAGCCGAGGGGACAGACCGCTCACTTTTACCTGGATTCAACGTTATATAATGATTGTCATTGCTCTTGCAGCTATTATTTTTTGGTATGCAACCAAGCTGGGAATTGTATTGTTTATTGCTGTGCTGGTTACTCTGCTTATACTGCCGCTCCGCAAAGCGCTGGAAAGAAGATGTTCGCGCGCAAGTGCCAGCCTATTGGCTGTATTGCTGTTATTAGCTGTAGCAGCTGCGTTTTGTACCTGGATTGTGCGGACCATTGTACCCAGCTTCTCGTTATTTGTGCGCAACATTCCGGAGTTAATCAGGCCTGAGGTTATTCTGGCGGTCATGAATAGTTTGAATTTACCGCTGGAAGTGACTGAATATGTTGAGCAAGTGCTCAATGGAGCGGCAGCCTTTGCTGTCGATGTCGTGAAACATTCGGTAAATCCTATTGTCAATGCACTTTCGGGAATCGTAGAATTGATAGGCGTGCCTTTAATTGTGTTTTACTTCCTTAAAGATGGTGTGAATTTGTGCAATATGGCTTTTTCTTATGCGCCGCCACAAGAGCGCCCAGGGTTATTTCGGGTTGCAAAAGAATTTGCGACCATTTTAGGTGCTTATATCAAAGGTCAACTGACGGTATGTCTATTTTCCGGAATTGCAGTGTTTATTTATTTTTTGGTAACAGGACTGCCTTTTGCGCCGGTATTTGCAGCTTTGGCTGCAGTAGGAGAACTCATTCCGGTTGTCGGGCCGCTGGCGGCTTCGGCTGTCGCAGTGGCGCTATGCTTAGGGAAATCAGTAGCTTTTGCCATTCAGACGACGTTGTTTTATGTGATTTTGTTAAAAGTTAATCATAATTTTGTTTCGCCAAGTCTGATTGGTAAAGCCGTCAATGTTCACCCTGTATTAATTATGATCGGTATTTTATTTTTTGGACATTTATTTGGTATTTTAGGTATGGTGATGGCAGTGCCTTTAATTGGGGTGGGCCGGGTAGTACTGCGGGAATTTTTACCCCAGCATCACCAATAAGGTGATCATGGGAAGGCAGTCAGGCTGTTTGAAAAGAAAGGTAGGATCCAGCGTACTATGATATTGGAGCAAGCTCAGCAAATCTTAAAAAAATATTTTGGGTATCATGAATTCAGGGCCGGTCAGTCCCAAATTATTACCAGTTTATTAGAAGGCCGTGATACCATGGCCATCATGCCAACCGGTGCCGGTAAATCAATTTGTTTTCAGGTGCCAGCTTTATTATTGCCAGGGGTTACCCTGGTGGTATCACCGCTGATCTCATTAATGAAAGATCAGGTAGATGGATTAAACAATCAGGGAATTCCTGCTACTTATATTAATAGCGCGTTATCCAGTGCCGAGGTACGGCACCGTTTATATGAAATCAGTGCAGGCCGGCACAAGCTGGTATACATAGCTCCGGAGCGCCTGGAAACAGAAGCCTTTCAGGCAGCCCTAAGGCGGCTGAATATCAGTATGATCGCTATCGATGAGGCGCATTGTGTCTCACAATGGGGTCATGATTTTCGTCCTAGTTTTCGCAACATTATTCCCTTTATTGATAAGCTGCCTGTTCGGCCGGTCATCGGCGCTTTTACAGCTACGGCTACTGCCGAAGTTAAACGTGATATTGGGGTATTATTATCGCTGCGTCAGCCTGACGTTTATGTGACTGGATTTGACCGTCCCAACTTATCGTTTACTGTGCTGCGTGGCGAAAACAAGCAGAAATTTATTTTAAATTATGTACAAATCAATTCCCGTCAGGCTGGAATCATTTATGCTGCGACCCGCAAGGAAGTTGACACGTTATATGAACTGCTGCGTAAACGCGGTTGTGCGGTCGGACGCTATCATGCCGGTCTCAGTGATGATGAACGGGCTGTTCAGCAAGAACGCTTTCTTTATGATGATATTCGGGTGATGGTTGCCACGAACGCTTTTGGCATGGGTATTGATAAATCCAATGTCCGTTATGTCGTACATTATAATATGCCGAAAAATATGGAAGCCTATTATCAGGAAGCTGGACGCAGCGGGCGGGATGGAGAGCCAGGCGAGTGCATCCTACTATTTGGTGCCCAGGATACATTGCTGCAAAAATTTCTCATTGATAAGTCTGTCGAGGACCCTGCCCGTAAGCAGCATGAACTGCGCAAGCTTCAGCAGATGGTAGATTACTGCCATACTCCTGAATGCTTGCGGCAATATATATTGCGTTATTTTAACGAAGTGATAGAAGCCGGTGAATGCGGCAATTGTGGCAATTGCGATAACGGCGGCGAGATGATTGATATTACTGTAGAGGCGCAAAAAGTTTTTTCCTGCATTTACCGGATGCGAGAGCGTTTCGGTATTGCCGTGATTGCCGATGTTTTAAAGGGTTCAAAAAATAAAAAAGTCCAGCAACTGGGGTTAGATCAGCTGCCCACCTATGGTTTGTTTCCCCGGCATACCATTCCGGATATTAAAACGCTGATTCAGCGTTTGGTGGCAACTCAGTATCTCACGCTTACCGAAGGCGAGTATCCCATTGTCAAACTCACGCCGCAGGCTTTTGCTGTTCTAAAGAATCAGGCCAGTGTATGGCAAAAAGAGAGCAAACAGCGAAAACTGGAAGTGGATGATGACCTGTTTGAGCAATTGAGGAAACTGCGTAAACAAATTGCTGATCGGGAAAAAGTGCCTCCCTATGTGGTATTTGCTGACAGCACTTTGCGTGAGTTAAGTCAGCAGTGTCCTACAGACCAAGATGGCTTGCGGCAAATTAAAGGGATTGGTGAGCTTAAACTTAAACGTTATGGTGCTGAGTTTTTGGCGTTAATTCAGCAGAATGTGAGCAAACCGACCGAAGTACCGGTTGCCGCTTCAAAGTCTAAGCCGGCAAAGCGGGAAACAGGACCAGCCAGTCACCTGCTTACTTTAGAACTGTATCAACAAGGAATGGCACTGGAGAAAATTGCGGCTGAGCGTGGTTTAACGGTCAATACTGTTCAGAATCATTTAACCCGCTGCAGCAGTGAAGGGCATGCTGTAGATTGGGATCGACTGATCCCGCCGCTATATGAAGGTTTGATTGTAGCTGTTATTAATAAGTTGGGCAGCCAAGCTTTACGCCCGATCAAAGAAGCCTTGCCGGAAGAAGTCGGCTATGATGCTATTAAGGCCGTAATTGGCAAGCATTTTAGTCATGAAAGCCATGCAGGCTAGCTGATATGTGAATATTTGGGCAGAACTGGAGTGAAACTCGCGAATAAAGGGAGTGATGATGATGAGTATAGGTTTTCTGAGCCGAGTGTCAGCTTGGTTTAAGATTGTGAAGGATGATGCCATCATCTTATATTATGCCTGGAAGAATCCCCGTACCCCGCCGTATATTAAAGCCCTAATAGTTGCTATGATTGCCTATGTATTCAGTCCCATTGATATCATACCTGACTACCTGCCACTCATCGGCATGGCCGATGATGCTGTTCTACTGCCTACTGCCGTTATCGCTATTACAAAATTGCTGCCTGCGTCGGTGCTGAATGAATGTTATCAGGAAAGCATGAAATGGCGTAAGCGAGTGCCCTGGCTGATTATAACCATTGCAGTGCTGATGCTGGTTTGGCTGGTACTATCTTTAATCGGGATAGGATATTTGATTTCTAAATAAAACGAGGAGGGTGTGCCGTACTGGCACACCCTCCTCGTTTTATTTAGGGTATTATTTTTTAAAGGCTGATTGAATGACTTGCCAGGAAGCCGGATCTTCTTCGCCTAGCTTCCATAAAGCAATGCCTGCAATATCATAGCTGTTGACCAGATTGAGTTTATACTGCAAGCTTTGAGCGTTTTCATACCATACTTGGTGAACTACCCCGTCGGGACCGGTATAGGTGAAATGTGGTGATTTGGCAGAGTCATCCCATTCTACTTTGGCACCAAACTTAGTAATTAAATTCTGAATTGCGCCAAACTCCAGGCTTTCAACCCCTTTGCTGGACCAGTCATAACCATAACCTGCTACGCCAAGCATTAACTTATTCTTCGGAATAAACTTCAATGCATAGCTGATATCTTTTTCAATGCTGTTGACATCGGCAATAGAGCCAGGTCCGCTCCACGGGCCATGATAGTCATAAGTCATGACAATGATTTGGTCACAGGATTGAGCGAGTTTCGCATAATCATAGGCCATTGCAAAATCAGCCTCTTCGTTGTGTTTTGGCATAACATCAATCGATATTGTATAACCTTGCGGTTTAAGACGGTCAGAAAGCTCTTGCATAAAAGCCGTCAAATTGTTCTTGTCGCTGGGCGCAAGACTTTCAAAGTCGATGTTGACTCCTGCTAGCCCATATTTTTTTATCACTGCTTCAATGTTGGCAATGGCTTTTTGGCGAACTGCCGGGGATGAGAGTACGGTATGAGCAGCATCATGATCTTTAGAATTGTTCACCATCAATAACGTGTTGACTTTATTGGCTGTTGCATACTTAACAACGGCAGCGTGGTCGTTGCCGCCGCGATCGGTAATGGTACCATCGCTTTGCATGGTTCCCCAGAAAGCGGCTATGGTATCGATTTTATCGCTGTGTTTTGTTAAGATATTATATGACGAGGTATCGGTTCCCCACCATTCTGCAAAGAATCCCAAAACTTCTTTTTGACCAGAAGCGCCAGGTTTGGGCGCAGAGGCAGATGGGGGAGCGGATGGTGATTGACCGGTATTGCCTGGCAAATCGATCTTGAGTACTTTTGTGAACAAATCGCCGACCAAAAAATTGACCAGTGTAGTAAAGATATTGGTATTTGGGCTGTCGCTGACTGAAGCGGCAAAAGCCGGAGAGGGCAGAGCCAATGTGGTGGACAGCGCAAACAGCAGTAAAAAAGCAAGTACTTTATAGCTTTTCATGACATACCTCCCTTTATAGTTTTTTATGCTATCACGATACGTCGATTTTATCAATAAACCAAATAGTGTAAAGTATATATGAATTGAATCGAATTATATACAGCAATCACTGAAATAGAAAAAAGGGCCGGACAGCCTTGCAGTCCCAACTGAGCGCTATTTATAGCCAGGAATTTGAATAAAATACCACTGGCTATTTACGGATAGTTTGGCATTTGATATGATACAACAGAAGCACTATGAAAGCGCGACAGGAATCCTGCAAGCAGGATTCCCATTTTTAATTAAACCGGCTGTCTTAAGCTGGAGTTTTCAAAATAGTATGAGGTGCAAAACGTGAGATTATATATTGCCGAAAAACCGAGTATGGGTGCCGAAATTGCCAAATGTCTGCCAGGGCCAATTAGCCGCAAGGACGGTTATATTACTACTGGCGATGGTGTCGTTACCTGGGGTTTTGGGCATATTCTGCGCCAGGCCGAGCCTGGCGAATATGATGAAAAATATCTAAAATGGCGGTTAGAAGATCTGCCGATTATTCCTGAGAGCTGGAAGCTGCTCATTGCCGAATCTTGTAGAAAGCAGTTTGGGATTATCCAAAACCTGATTGCAAAGGCTTCAGAAATTGTCCATGCAGGTGACCCGGATCGTGAAGGTCAGTTGTTAATTGATGAAGTTTTGGACTATCTTCATAACGAGAAACCGGTACGCCGCATTTTGCTGAATGCCCTGGATGAAAAAAGCATAAAAAAAGCCATCGCCGGTTTGCGGGATAATAAAGACTTCTTTAACTTAAAACAGTCGGCATTAGCCCGTGCTCGTGCCGACTGGCTGATTGGCATGAATCTTTCCCGGGCCTATACGTTAGCCGCACAACGGGCCGGTCATCGCACAACGCTGCCGGTGGGGCGGGTTAAAACTCCGACGCTGGCACTGGTCGTACGGCGGGAAAGGGAGCTAGCCGATTTTAAGCCAATTGATTATTTTATTATTAAAGCTGACTTTCAGCATGAAAATGGCAGCTTTACGACAACCTGGAAGCCGCGTGATGAACAGGCTGGCATAGATTCTGAAGGACGACTTGTCGATCCAGTTACTGCCGAGCAACTCATCAATAAACTAGATACCGCTAATGAACAAGCAACAATCGCCTTTTGTGAAACAGTAGAAAAGAAAGAACCGCAGCGACTGCCACTTTCTTTGTCAGTGCTGCAGGTATTGGCTGGTAAAAAATTTAGCTATGATCCTCAGACTGTACTGGATACAGCTCAAAAATTATATGAGCGCAAACTGACGACCTATCCGCGTTCAGATTGTGATTTTTTACCTGAGAATCAACATGACGATGCCGGTGTCATTTTGAACAACCTGCAAGGTCTTGGACATGAAGACTTAGCGGGCTGGTCGAAGGGGGCAAACCCTAAACTTAAAAGCCGAGCCTGGAATGATAAGAAAATCACGGCCCATCATGCCATCATTCCCACTCAGGAAAAATGCAATTTCGCGGCATTAAATGAGGTTGAGCGAAATCTTTACTTTTTAATTGCTCAAGCCTATATCGCTCAGTTTTATCCTGTACATGTCTATAATCAAACCCGGGCTGAAGTGCAGTATGCGGCAGAAAATTTTTCGGTAAGTGGCCGCATTATCACCGAAGTAGGCTGGAAAGAAGTATATGGAACTGATGCCGATGATAAGAAGGATGAAGACAGCAGTACTCTGCCTGTGATGACGAAAGGTGACAAGGCAGAATATCTTCGTGCCGCTGCTGATAAAAAGGCTACCAGGCCGCCAAGTCGATTTACGGCATCAACCCTGTTAGCCGCCATGAAAGAAATCCATAAGTATGTTAAAAATCCCGAGTTAAAAAAGCAATTAAAAGACGTGTCCGGGATTGGCACTGAAGCAACCCGGGCTACCATTATCAACGAATTAATGAGCCGCGGCTTTTTAAAAGAAGAAAAGAAGAAAAAATATTTACTGCCCACAGATGCCGCTTATTTGCTGATTGATGCACTGCCGGATGAAATGACCTATCCCGATTCAACGGCATTGTGGGAAAATGTATTGCACGATATGGCAGGTGGAGGGCAAAGTCTGGAAGCGTTTATTACCCAACAAGCCCAGTTTACCATTCGGTTGTGTCAAAGTGCGCTGAGTCTGAATATGCCTCTCAATGGTGAGCACCCCTGCCCACAGTGCGGGCAAGGTGTTTTACAGTCCAGAAATGGTAAGAACGGCAAGTTCTGGGGGTGTTCGCGGTATCCGCAATGTAAAGCCGCGTATGATGATCATGAAGGGAAACCCAAGAAACCGGATCATATTTGCCCACGCTGCAAGCAAGGTGCTCTTCAGGCCATTAACGGTAAAAACGGCAAATTTTGGGGTTGTACTAAATTTCCAACCTGCAGAGCAACCTATAATGATAAAGAAAACAAGCCGGATATTCCTGAAAGCATCAGACAAAATGAGCAGTAATCCATATATAGGAGCGAAAAACATGAGTGAAGCATTTGTTCAGTTAGGGTTAAGTGCACCGCTTGCTACAGCGTTGCAAAAAGTAGACATTACCGTTCCCACTGCCATCCAGGCACAGGTTGTACCCTTAGTGCTTGCAGGCAAAAATGTCATCGGTCAGTCGGCTACAGGCACAGGGAAAACTTTGGCATATTTGCTGCCAATCCTACAAAATATCGACACAAACAAACGCGAAATCCAGGCTATGGTGTTAGCCCCAACTTATGAATTGGCTATCCAAATTCAGCGTCAAATCGAATTATTGGTGCAGCACTCAGGCTTAGCGATTCAAGCGGCACCCATGATTGGCAATGTCAATATTGCCCGCCAAATAGAAAAGCTGAAAGATAAGCCGCATATCATTGTAGGTTCGAGCGGACGGATTTTAGAGCTGATCCAAAAAAGAAAGATTTCAGCTCAAACCATTAAAATGATCGTATTGGACGAAGCAGACCGCCTGCTTGATGATCAAAATATTAACAGCGTTAAAGCTGTCATTAAGGCTACCCAGCGTGATCGAAAAATGCTGTTGTTTTCAGCCACCATACCGACAAAAACAATTGAGAGGGCCAAAGAGTTTCTGGAAGAGTATGAAATGGTTAAAGCGATTGGCACAGCCGATGTAAAGCCAGATATCAATCATATGTATGTGACCACCGAACACCGGGATAAAATTGAAGAACTGCGTAAACTGGTAAACGCTATGAAAGTGGAGCGGGGTTTGGTCTTTGTGAATAAAAGTGATGATATCGAAATTACCACTGCCAAGCTCAATTATATTGGTTTAAAAGCAGCGGGTCTGCATGGCGGCTCTGATAAGCTGGACCGTAAAAAGGCTATTGATGATTTTCGTGCCGGTAGAGTTCAATTGTTAGTTGCCTCTGATGTAGCGGCGCGCGGCTTGGATATTGCCGGCGTTGATGTTGTCGTTAATTTGGATCTGCCAGATGATGCGCAGCTTTATCTCCATCGCGTTGGCCGGACTGGCCGGGCTGGGCGCAAAGGAACAGCAGTTTCAATTGTCGCGCGGCAGGAAAAGGAAATCATTGAACGATTTGAGAAGAGCCTCAAATTACAAATTGCAGCTAAGCAAGTTGCGCACAGCCGGCTGTTTGATGCGAATATGAAGCTGAGTCCTGAACGTTCTAAGAGACGGCCCAAATCAGGCACGCCAAAAAGGCATTAATTGCTGCTTAGAAAATTATTTTTACTAATATTCTTGACAGTGTTACGAATATGTGATAATATAAATCAGATTATTGCATTGCGATAAAAGCCCATTAGAAAGAGTAATTTCTGCCCCAAATATCTCTTTATCTAATGCGTAATTGGTAGTAGTCGAAAGGTAATTAGCGGCTGATGACGTGTCCCTATGACGCGTTGTAATTACCAATTTGTAGAAGTGTGGAGGAATTGCATATGGAGCAGCGTATAAAGCAGCTTTTAAAACGATTAGCCTTTTTAGGTTATTGTTCATTTGCAATCAAGAGTATCGTACAGGAAGCCATTGGACGCGATGATGTTGATGAAATTAATCAATATCAGTCTATTGAGGTAATCAGGCATCTTGAATTTTACGAGCAGCTTGGTGCAAACTTTGTTGAAGCATATAGTAAATAAATCACTATATAACAAAACGCGAGTATAGAATAACTATACTCGCGTTTTTTGTATTCTAGCTGCTGCTTGTTAAATAAGTTTAACTTGTTTTACAAATACTTGATATAGAATATAGCTGTTAAGTGGAGGAATTCAATTGAACAAAGGCGATAAAGGCTTATCTGCATGGCAATTGGCTATGATGGCGTTAGGAACTGTTATCGGTGGTTCGTTTTTTCTTGGTTCTGCTGTTGCGGTTAAAGCTGCCGGTCCGGCAGTCCTGATATCCTATTTGTTAGCTGGAGGTATTGTATTTGTTATTCTCTATGCGTTGTCAGAAATGACAGTGGCTGATGCTGCACCCGGTTCTTTCCGTACTTTTGCCGAGCGGGAGTTTGGTCCAGCGATCGGTTTTGTCGTTGGATGGGTATACTGGACAGGACTTGTCTTGGCAATGTCCAGCGAGGCCACAGCGGTCTCAATTTTTCTGAAAAATTGGTTCCCGTCACTATCCATTGCGGTGATGGGAGTTCTTATTATCATTGGCGTCACATTACTTAATCTATTAGGAGCCGATCAGCTCAGTAAGTTAGAAAGTGGTTTAGCCATCATTAAGCTTATCGCAATCGTCGGTTTTGTTGTTGTTGGCTTGGCAGTTATTGCCGGAGCTATTCCTGGTAGCGGCTCAATTGGAGCCGGTGAGGTGCTGAGGGAACCACTTTTTCCAAGTGGACTTGGCGGGATTGCCGGCAGTATGCTGATTGTCATGTTTACTTATGCCGGTTTTGAGATTATTGGCTTAGCTGCTTCTGAGGCCCGTAATCCACATACCACCATTCCGCAAGCTATCCGGTATACCGTTTTTGGCTTGCTTGGGCTTTATGTCACTTCAATTCTTGTATTATTGGCCTTAATTCCAACCGCAGGCCTTGTCAGTGATGAAAGTCCGCTGGTTGCCGCTTTGACCCGCTGGGGGCTGGGGTGGGCTGGCAGTATCATGAATATTGTTCTGGTTACCGCCATCTTGTCCACAATGCTGGCAGCCATGTTTGGCCTGGGGCGCATGATTCGGTCGCTGGCCGATGAAGGGCACGCACCAGCTTGGATTAAAGACAAAGGCGACATTCCATACCGTGGAATTATATTCTCCGGCTTGGCGATGTTGGTTGGCTTGGCTTTCGGCTTTTTGCTGCCTCAGCAAGTTTATCTGTTTCTGGTTAGCTCGGGTGGTTTTGCTCTGCTGTCTGCTTATGTCATTATATTGGCAACACATTATCAATATCGCAAGTCTTGTGGGTGTCCGCCCAAAGGAAAATGTCAGCTGCCCGGTTATCCGTATACCTCATGGCTGGCTTTAGCGGGAAGTTTGGCTATCATTGTCAGTATGCCGCTCATACCTGGACAAGGCTCAGGATTATTGGCCGGAATTATTCTTATTGCCTTTTTTACAGGTCTGTATTTTGTCAAAAGCCGCTATCAGGCAAAAGGGAAGCACGAGAGGCTGGCCGAACGTACTGTGCAGGGAATGGAGATGCAATTTGAGGCGAGCGAAGAATTGCTTAGTAAGCAACTAAACGTATCAGCCGATCAACAGCCAAAAGATGATTCGAAAGGTGGCCTAAAACCTTCTAATTAGTTCAAGCTTAAAAATAAACAGAGAGCCGGGAGGCTCTCTGTTTTATGTGGGGAAGGCTAGCTTATTTTTTTACAAGGATCGGGATATGCCGATGCTGTACTGAGGCTGCGTACCCACAACACAGCAAATGTAACCAGGCTCATGGCGGTCATACTGATGATTAGGCAGGGGAGTACACCACTGAATTGAGTGACCAACCCTGATAAAAATAGGCCGGTTATGCCACCGGTTGATCCTGTGGTTATCAAAAAGGTAATGAGTTTGGAAGAGGGACGGCTTAACTGCTGGGTTCCATAAGACAAGAGTGAGGCGTAGATGCCTGCATAGCTGAACCCCATGACCGCTGCGGTCAGGAGCATGGTCAAATAAGCATGTGCCGTTAATAACCCAATAAAGGATAGAACTGCCAGTGTAGAGCACAAAAGGAGGTATCGTTCAACTTTCAGGTATTGGACTATGATTCCAGAGAAAAAGCGGCCAATCGCCATCAGGATAAAGAAAAAAAACAAGATGAGACTGACTGATTCGGTTGTCATGCTCAGGTTTTGCCGAAAATAGGCAGCAGCCCAATTGACAACAATATACTCGGATAAGACGTAGAAAAACAGTGCTGTACCAATGATATAAACTGATTTAGCCCAGGCTTCTTCCACTGCCGGGGGATGCTGCGCTAAAGACTCACGAACAACATTGAACTTTGTGGTCAAAGAAAATCCGGCTATGACCAATAGTAAGAGCAGTGCAAAGGTGAAAAAAAACTGCCAGGGGAATAAGTGGGCAAAACTGCCACTCATCAATGGTGCTGTCACGGCACCGAAGCTGTAACAAAAATTCAACAGATTGAGACGGGCTGGCCGTTCCTGATTATTGTATAAATGGACAATGATATAGTTGGCAATGGAAATGATCATGCCGTTGCTTACGCCTAAAATCAGCATGCAGCTGGCAAATAAAGCAATCTGATGATAAGCAATCATGATACTAATGCTACTGAACATGATGAATAAGGCAGCCATCAATACAGGCTTAAGTGCTTTTCTGTCAAGAAGCCAGCCGGACATAGGCATGGCTGCGGTGCTGCCAATCGGCAATAGGGCTAATAGATAGCCAATGATATAAGGGTCAACTTGGTAGGTCGTGCAGATATCTATTAAAGTAACACCAAACAGGGTGGTAGTAAAGCCCAATATAAAAAACATGAGATAGGCGAGATATGTCAGCCTTTCCAAGTTAAGTTTGACCTCCTTAAGCATTTGTCACAATCTACAATGCCTTAATATCTATTTTAGAACAATAGGAATTAAATGCAATACTAGTTTGTGAAAAGGTCAATAATGTACAAGTTGCTGTTTAAATTGGAGCCCGATTTGTGTTACAGTATAGTGGTATAGTAAAGTTTTGCTATTTAAATACACGATATTTGGGGTTAGAGAATGAATTTATTATCAATCGAGAACTTAACAAAAACATATGGAGAAAGAATTCTATTTGACAAAGTAACATTTGGAATTGAGGATACGGACAAAATTGGGCTGATTGGTGTCAATGGCACTGGGAAGTCGACTTTTTTACGGGTCATCGCTGGTCAGGAAACTGCTGACTATGGAACTGTCACAAAAGGGCAGAGTGTAAGCATTGAGTTTTTACCGCAGAATCCTGAGTTTGACACACAAGCAAGTGTGCTGGAGCAAGTATTTACAGGCAGTTCGGCGGTTATGAAAGTGTTGCGCGATTATGAACAGACATTAGAGTTGATTCAACGTCATCCGGATCATGCCGGCTATCAAAAACAGTTGATTGACTTAAGTCAGCAGATGGACGTACTGGATGCCTGGCAATTAGAAAGTGAAGCCAAAACCATTTTGACTAAGTTAGGGATTGATGATTTTACAGCGATTATCGGAAATCTGTCAGGTGGGCAGCGAAAACGGGTTGCCTTAGCTCGTGCTTTAATTCATCCCGCTGATTTACTGATTTTAGACGAGCCTACCAATCATCTGGATAATGATACTGTTGAGTGGCTGGAGCAATATTTGCATAAACGTAAAGGTGCTTTGCTGATGATCACCCATGACCGCTATTTCCTAGATCGGGTGGCTACTCGCATGATTGAGCTGGATAAAGGAACGCTTTATAGTTATACCGGAAATTATAGCGATTTTTTACAACTGAAGGCTGAACGGGAGGAACAGCGTGAGGCTAGTGAAAATAAACGGCAGAATTTACTGCGTAATGAATTGGCTTGGATAAAACGCGGGGCTAAAGCCCGTACCACGAAGCAGAAGGCACGGATTGACCGCTTTGAACAGCTGAATGCGATAAAACCTTACTTGCAGGACAGTAAGTTAGAGATTACGGCTGGGGCAAGCCGCTTGGGACGAAAAATTATTGAACTGTCTGAGGTCTGCAAGGCGTTTGATAACAAACCAATGATTCGGAGTTTTAATTACATTGTCCTTAAAGATGACCGAGTTGGCATTATTGGAGCAAATGGCAGTGGGAAATCGACTCTTCTGAATATCGTGGCCGGAAAAATTTCCCCAGACAGCGGTCAGGTTGATATTGGGCAAACGGTGAAGATTGGCTATTTTTCTCAGGAGAATGGTGATATGGACGAAACCATGCGGGTGATTGACTATATTAAAGAAGAAGCCAATTTTCTGACCACTGCTGACGGCAGTGTTATTACTGCGACACAATTGCTGGAGCGATTTTTGTTTTCGCCAACCTTGCAATGGATGCCTATCAGCAAGCTGTCAGGTGGAGAAAAACGACGCCTCTATCTGCTTAAGGTTCTGATGGGGGCACCCAATGTATTATTACTCGATGAGCCGACCAATGATCTTGATATTCAAACACTGACAATTTTGGAAGACTATTTGGATGGTTTCCCAGGCGCGCTCATTGTGGTTTCGCATGATCGCTATTTTTTAGATCGATTGGTTGATAAAGTTTTTGTCTTTGAAGGCAATGGATTGATATCGCTGCATAATGGCGGTTATACCGAATATCAGGAAAGCTTACGCGATATCGAGCCGGCCAATCAAGAGAAAATTAAACAGGCTGGCCAGGCAAAAGCAAAAGAGCATACAACCAGCCGCCCCGCGAAATTTACGTTTGCTGAACAACGTGAATTTGAACAAATTGATGATCTTATCGCTCAGGCTGAACAAGATCTAAGTCGCGTGCAGTCACAGATTAATCTTTCTGGCAGTGATTTTGAAACCTTGCAGCAATTGGTTGCCGAACAAAAAGGTTTAGAGACCAAGCTGGATGATTTGCTGGAACGCTGGACTTATTTGAATGAACTGGCGGAAAAAATCAATACTAAACCGTAATCGTTTCGAAAGTGCCCTAAGTTTATAACCAGTGTGGTTATGACTTAGGGTTTTTTTATAGGACAAACATATTGAATATTCAGATAAATTGGAGATTGACAGCTAACAACTTAAATGGTATTATTGAGTTGTTAGTAAAAAAATAGGAGGTGCCGTGATGAAAATTGCATTGATTGGCTTGGGGCGGACGGGAGAGATTGTTGCTAAATACCTCCTGCAACAGGGAGTACTCAATATGGTATTGTGCCGTCCGAATAGTACAAAAGTTAATAAAGATTTGGGTAGTTTTCTAAATATGCCTGATACTGGGATAATCATTGAGCCCACAGATCATCTAGAGGAACGGCTTTTCTACCGGAAACCTGATGTTATTATTGACTTTTCCTGCAATAGCTTTTTACGGGATCATATTCATCTATTGGCGAAATGCGGGGTCAATGTTGTCACTGCTGTAACTTCTTATGAACCTGCTGAAGTGAATAAAATTCGCCGGGTGGCAGAAAAAGGTCATATTGGCGTAGTAATGGCTCCAAACATTACATATGGAGTTAATATTATGATGCTGATGACTGAAATTGCCGCCGAGTTAATGAATGATTATGACTTTGAAATATTTGAAGAACACCATAAACATAAGAAAGATAGTCCGTCTGGTACTGCTAAGAAAATTGCCGATAAGATTAGAAATGGGCGACTGGCTTACAATGAAATTCCGACTCACGCGGTTAGGGCGGGCGGAATTGTTGGGAAGCATAAAGTTTTAATTAGCGGTGAATTTGATCAGATTGAGATTTCTCATGAATCTTATTCGCGCGTTGCTTTTGCGCAAGGTGCACTGAAAGCAGCACAATTCATTCAAGCTAAAACCGGATTTTATGAAATGACTGATATTTTTGAGCATGAAAGAAAGCAGCGTCAACAAAGAATACGCGAACTCAAAGCAGAACAAGATTTGGAGGAACTTGATTTGGCGTGAGAATGCATACGTCAACAAAGCTTATGAAAATAATACTGAATATTTCATGTTAAGGCACCATCCTATTTCAAGGAGGTGCCTTAATATTTGCGGTTATGTCACTGTCGATGCTGTAATTATTTTTTGTACACAGTTGCGAAATACTAGGGATATAGTCTAATATTAATATAACTAGGAATAACCAGTCTTCTCGGAGGGATTACACATGGCAGCAATGTATCTTTCGATTGCAACTGATATTGCTCAGCGCATTATTAATGATGAATTTGCAATCGGCAGCCGGATAGCCGGACGAACCTTACTCGCAAGTCATTATAATGTATCTTCTGAAACTATCCGCAAGGCAGTTGCCTTATTGAAAGACGCGAATGTGGTCAATGTATCGCAGGGGAAAGAAATTACTGTTTTATCAATGGAAGAGGCCTATCGGTTTATTGAACAGCATAAAAGTATGCAATCAGTTTACTCATTACGGCAAGAACTTGAGATCTTACTAGAGAAAAAAAATGATATTGATAAGCGGCTTGAAAGTGTGCTGAATGATATTATCGGCTATTCGGATCGCTTAAAGAACCTAAATCCATACAATCCTATTGAAATAAAAGTGCCTGAATTTTCACATCTGGTCGGGAGAACCATCGCTGACATCAAACTATGGCAGCATACAGGCGCAACAGTTGTGGCTATTCGCCGTGACACCGACATTATTATTTCACCAGGCCCTTTGGCCGTGATAGAGGCTGATGACAGACTGGTTGTAGTCGGTAATACCGAAGTTTTACAACGATCGATGAACTTTGTCAATAAGACCAAAACGGCAACAGATAGCGCTAGTTTGAACTGAGGCAGGCAAACTTGCTATCACAAATATGAATCAAGGGGGCTATAACCATGGAGTTTAAATTTGCTCATAACAATTTCAATGTTTTGGATTTGGAAAGGAGCCTTGCTTTTTATCGTGATGCGCTCAATCTTGTTGAAGTGCGCCGCAAAGAAAAGCCGGATTTCACCCTGGTTTTTTTAGGTGATGGAAAAACAGAGCATTGCCTTGAACTGACATGGCTTAAAGGACGTACCGAGCCGTATAACCTAGGAGAAAACGAATTTCATTTGGCTTTTACGGTCGAAGATTTTGATCAGGCTTATGAATTACATAAAAGTATGAACTGTATCTGTTACGAAAATAAGGCAATGGGGATCTATTTTATTGCCGATCCGGACGGGTATTGGCTGGAGATAGTTCCAGCTAATCGGTAGTAACTTGTTGGTATTGCAGTAATAAACACTGGGCAAAATAACGCCCAGTGTTTTAATCTTGTGTAAAGGAGTCAGCTATGCCGCAATTAATCATCAGAGGGTTGGAAAAAACAGAAGTCCAGAAAATTAGTAAACTTTTGGTGGATGAACTTACCGTAGTTATTGGCTGTCCACGTGATTATTTTACCATAGAACTCCTTGCATCAACTTTTATTCGTGATGGTGAAGAGGTTGCAGGGACACCGCTGATTCAAGTTAACTGGTTTGATCGAGGTCAGGCCATTCAAGATCAAGCCGCTGCCGCGATTGACCACCATATCCGGGCGTTGGGCTACAATCAGATTGAAATATTTTTTACCGTTTTGCAGGAAACTAAGTATTATGAGAATGGAAAACACTATTAATTTGTGACTCATACCAATCATACGACCTAAAAAGTCAGCTCAGGCTTACAGCTATGGGCTGATTTTTATTTTCAAATAATAGCAAAATTCTATTGCCGATCATAGGATAAACAAATAATACTGAGTGATTGAAGGAGGAATTTCGGATGTGGGGATTTGGAAATGGTAATGGCTCTATTTTTATTATTGTAATTATTATTCTACTGTTTTTGTTCTGCTGCAACGGCGATGATACTTCCTGCTAATTTAGCAGGCCTGATTTACTGATAGATTGGGCTACCCCAATTAGCCAATTTATCCTAGACGGCAGTCGTTCTTTGCTTACATATTAAAGTAGAGAGTATTAGGGCGGCTTGGTCTTCGGATAAATGACCTAACCCCTTAGATTTAGCCACTGAATTTTCAGTGGCTAATTTTTTGTTGACCTTGTGATAGATTGTTATTCCAGTACTCTTTATAAGCTGGATAAAAAAGCCAGTCTAGGTCACAATAATGGTAAGGTCAGCATTAGCTGATTTATGGATGCATTGAGAAATGAGGGACTGAATGGACAACACGGCTTTATTACTGGCACGACTGCAGTTTGGCATAACTCTGACCTATCATTTCTGGTTTGTAGCGCTGACGCTGGGTTTGTCAGTACTTGTTGCGATTATGGAAACTATTTACGTACTTAGAAATAAGACGATTTATAAAATAATGGCTCAGTTTTGGGGTAAATTATTTTTAATTAATTATATTGCCGGCGTTGTTTCTGGTATTGTACAAGAATTTCAGTTTGGCATGAATTGGTCGGAATACAGCCGCTTTGTGGGGGGAGTACTTGGGGTGCCGTTAGCTTTCGAAGCATTGACTGCTTTTTGTATAGAAGCTACTTTTATCGGTATTTGGACTTATGGTTGGACGACTGTTTCGCGTTATGTGCATTTATTAGCTATCTGGCTAGTCGCCCTGGCCAGCAATTATTCGGCATTTTGGATCTTAGCAGCCAATTCATTTATGCAGAATCCTGTTGGCTATAGTGTGCAAAACGGAAAGTTAGAATTAGGCAGCTTAGCAGCCATTGCCTTCAATCCGTATTTGATGTATCAGTATGCACATACTGTATTCGCTGGATTTCTTACAGCCGGTGTTTTCATGATGGCAGTTAGCGCTTATTATCTGCTTGAACAGCGGCACGACCGCCTGGCGAAAAAGTCCTTTAAAATTGGAGTACTATGCGCAGGGCTGACTGGAGTACTGGTTTTGTTTTCAGGCCACATCTATACACAGTATTTACTCAAAGAGCAGCCAATGAAGGTAGCGGCTATGGAGGCATTATGGGATACTGCTGACTCTGCACCCCTTATTGTGAGCGCAATAATTCATGAAGAGAAACAAAAAAATTCAGCTGAAATTGCATTATCAGGCATGCTGTCGGTATTAGCTACCAATCATTATCATAGCCGGATTGTCGGAATGAAAGAGCTGCAGCAACAGCTTACTGAAACTTATGGGACACGAAATTATATACCGCCAGTTGCCCTGCTATTCTGGAGTTTTCGGATTAAAGTTGCAATTGTCATGGTGAGTATAGTTTTGACAGCTGTGAGTTTATGGTTTTTTAAAAGGCGGCAGTTGAAGGAGCAGTCATTTTTGCTGCGCTGTATCCTATTGCTTTTGCCACTTATTTATCTTGGGCATCTGGCTGGCTGGCTGATTAGCGAAGTTGGGCGCCAGCCGTGGCTGGTCTATGGATTGCAGTTAACAGAAGATGGCGTGTCTAAGGTTGTGCCGATAGGCCAGCTTTGGTTTACTTTTTTAAGCCTTAATTTTCTCTACGTTCTTATGGCAATTCTTGTGGTAGCCTTGATGCGGAAATCTATTATTGCCGGACCGGACGAGTTTGGCAGCTAAGGAGAAACATGGATTATCAACTACTTTGCTTTAGTTTATTTGGCATTTTACTGCTAGGTTACCTCATATTAGAAGGCATTGATTACGGGGTAGGGATGATCATGCCGTTTGGCGGTAAGACAGAATTGGAGCGGCAAGTACTTCTTAATACCATTGCTCCGGTGTGGGAGGGACATGAGGTTTGGCTCATTACAGCTGGCGCTGTGCTTTTTGCCGCTTTTCCGGATATTTATGCGACCTTATTCAGTGGCATGTATTTATTGCTTTTTATGATTTTAACGGCTTTGATTCTGCGCGGGCTGGCTATTGAAATGCGTAATAAGGATGATCATAAACAGTGGCATGTTTTTTGTGATTGGAGTATCTGTGCCGGCAGCATCATTCCGGCTTTCTTATGGGGAGTGATCCTAGCTGGGCTTTTAAAGGGGCTGCCAATTGATGCCAGTAAGGAGTACAGCGGTTCGATCATTGCTGCAATCAATCTGTATACAGTGACAGCCGGTATTTTGTTTATGCTGACCTTTTTGATTCACGGGATGAATTATTTAATGTTAAGAGTAGAACAAAACTTGACTAAAAGAATCATGGACACAGCCGTTAGGTGCTATTCTTATACAATCGGTGTTCAGCTTGTTTTTATAGTACTCACTTATGTTAGTACTCAAGCCGATAAGAATTTCGTAGCTGTCATTGTGCTGGTTAGTACAGCGGCTAGCTTGCTTGCAGGACGTCGACTATTGCTTCAGGGAAAGTACTGGCTTAGTATGGCTGCCAGTACTTTTGCCATTGTGGGGATTAGCGGGGCAGTTTTTATCGCCATGTTTCCTCAAGTTATAGTTTCCTCGGTTCATACTGGGTATAGTCTTGATATTTACAATTCTGCCGCAAGTGTTCCTGCTTTGAAACTTATTAGCAAGGCACTGCTTATTGTACTTCCACTGTTAATTGCCTGTCAGATTTGGAAAGCTAGTCTTTTTTGGAATAGGCTGAGTACGGCTGCGCTTGAGTTTGATCAATACAAAGGCCAATTGAGTCTAAAACTACGAGAAACGAAGAAATTATTGTTGATAGCACAAGCTTTGGCAGATACAATGGATAAGGTTGGCCAAGCCTATCGTGGCAGGGATGGGAACATTATGAATCAATTAACGAAAAAAACCCGGGCATTATTGTGTGGTATGAGGAACAAAAAGACTGAGGAAAAAACGGAAAAGAAGGCTTTGCCGGATGAGCGTAGAAATCATTAGCTAGTGCCTATGCTAGAGGTCGCATCCGATTTTGGGAGGTTATTTGTTGAAAGAGCAATACATTAAGGCAATTCAATCAATTTTATTGCAGCATGACGCTCAAGCTGGTGATAATACCAGCTTAATTGCTGCTGAAGCCATATTGAACAATGGGTTTCATTGGGTAAGAGAATTTAGCAAGCAGCCTAACGAAACAACGATTGTTAACATGATTCATCAGCTCAGTCAGGCTGCGACTGAGCAAGATAAAGTGGTAGCGCTAATGACGCTGGCATTTGTACTGGGTACAACTAAAATGCCGACTGATGTAGCGACTGGCTTATTTGACGAACTGCTATTTCGATTCTTTGATAACCGTTCTAGTGATGAAGAGTTGACGGCCTTAAAGGCAATGGTTGCCAATCTCTATCAACTGGCAGCCGAGTACTCTCCGTTTTAATTTTAGCCAGATTAAACATGAAGAAGGCTTGAATCTCAAATGAGATTCAAGCCTTCTTCATGTTTAATAGCGCAGTGTCAGTGTATACTTACTTAATGTTATTCCATTGGCGTCTACAAACGTAATGGTTACTGGGTCGCTGAAATCTAGTGTAGAGCGATCAATTGCGACAAGATCAGAACTTTTGGTAGTTGGGAGACTGGCAGCTCCTACCGCGGGGCTTTTTGCTCGAACAGTTACGGTGTAGTCATTTCCTGTCTGAATGATTCTTTCGATACCGATTCCGTAACCTTGACTTGTAACTGTTCCAAGTGATGTATAGAGAACGAATTGCTTGTTAAAGTCAATGCTTTTGAGCGCATCGAGTACACTGCTCGGGTAAAGGTCTGTGCTATCACTGGTACGGGGATCTTGCAGGAGGATTCCAAAAGTCCGGTCACTTGGGTAGCTATTTTCCAGCCAAGACCAGCCGGTATATTGATCTGATTCGAAGAGTGTTTTAGATTGCCCAATGTTGGTTACCGGTTTAGGCAGCAGGTTGGTATAGGGAAACATGCTGGCCGGGATATAGGTTGCCGGATATTTTGAATTGCCGACGCCGCGGATTGTCGTAATTTCCCAGCCATTATATTTTTTAGTCAAGTCAACCTTAAAGGTCTGTCCGCTGGTAATAACCTGGACGGTGGCTTTAGTGCCAGCCAGAGAGAGTAAGCTAAACTTGTCTTTATCAGGATCAAAGCCAAATCGGTAAGCATTGTCCATCACTTCTTTTACCGGAGTGCTTACCGTATTCGAAGAATCATTACCGATTGGACGGACGCTGGTTACGCGCCAGTCATTTCCGCGAGTTTTGGAAAGCTCCATTTTGTACGTTTTACCAGAAGCGGTGCGGATGATGACCGTTGCTTCGGTATTGGTTCGGCGTTGGAGCGAAAACCTATCGCGGTCTGTATCAAAGCCGTATTTGCCTGCTTGCTGTCTGGCTACCTTTAGCGGCGAATTTTGGGCTGAAGCCGGTTCTTTTTCTTTTGTGACAGGAGGGGTAGTATTTACCTGACTGGAGTCGGCAGCAGCGTGAACTTTAAAAACCGGAATGCCAGGGAGTAAGGTGGATGATATGACTGCAGCTCCAGCAAGTGCTGCTGCGATACGTTTATATTTGCGCCGTGGCCCTTTTTTGTTGCTATTCTTTATCATAGAAAAACTCCTCCCTATACCTTTGTATGACAAAGCCGCTCAGACTCCATGTTGCATCAGTGAGTTTTGAGCGGCCTAAATCCCAGGTGGTCGAACAACGGACTGAGTTAGTCAAACTAGCGACAGAATGTTGTCCTTTGTAATATTATTTTGTCCGTATTAGGGGATAAAATAATCCAAGTATTTTTTGGTATAGGAAGAAATTTGTTATATGTTTCTAAAACTTAATTTGAACGGGGTCTTGCTCTATTTTTATTAAAGGGCGGGCGGTTGTTTTCGCCAGGTCCTTTTCGTCTGTTGGCTGATGCCGGAGGACGGTTACGGTCGCGGCGAATGCGCAGAGGTGCTTCTTCCGTTAATTTAACAGGTGTTGTATCGGGCTCTTTGGTCAGAAGTTTCAGCGCTGCTGAAACCAAAGCGACAGAGTCGGTTTCATTTAACATTTCTTCTGCCCGGGTTTTATACTCATCAAAGTTACCTTCTTCGATGACACGGAGCAATTTCTCAACAGCCAGTTTTTGCTGGCCTTCAAGGGCGTCAGTCATGGTAGGAATTGGCATCCGGACAATTTTGCGTTTGGTTAATCTTTCAATTGTTCGCAGATGATCGAGTTCACGTGGAATGACGAAAGTAAGTGCTGAGCCGGTCTGGCCTGCCCGGCCTGTACGGCCAATTCGATGCACATAGCTTTCAGAATCCTGCGGCAGATCAAAATTATAGACATGGGTAACGCCACTGACATCCAATCCGCGGGCTGCAACATCGGTAGCCACTAAAATATCGATAACGCCATCTCTAAACTGACGTAATACACTATCACGCTTGGCTTGAGTTAAATCACCATGAATGCCTTCAGCTGAATAGCCGCGTTTTTTTAACGCTTCAGATAATTCATCAACACGGCGTTTGGTGCGGCCGAATACAATGGCTAATTCAGGCCCCTGGATATCCAATAAGCGGCACATGACATCGAATTTTTGCCGGTCCTGGACTTCAATATAATACTGCTCCACAAGGGGTACAGTCACTTCTTTGGCCTGAATGCTGACAAAAGTCGGGTTCTTTAAGAACTTCTGCGACAGATTTTGAATAGCTCGAGGCATAGTCGCTGAGAAGAGTAACGTTTGGCGAGTCTCAGGTGTTTCTTTAAGAATTTTTTCGATGTCGTCAATAAAGCCCATATTAAGCATTTCATCAGCTTCGTCAAGGATAATGACTTTCGTTTCGTTTAGGCGAATATTACGGCGCTCCATATGATCCATCAACCGGCCTGGTGTGGCAACAATAATTTGAGGATTTTTTCTTAGCGCTCTTATTTGGCGGCCAATTTCCTGTCCGCCGTAAATAGGTAATGCAAATACATTTGCATATTGACCGAGCTTATTCAGTTCCTCAGCCACTTGAATGGCTAATTCACGGGTAGGCGTCAGTACGATGCCTTGGATGCGGTCAGCACTGGTTTTAACTCTTTCAATTAGCGGTATGCCAAAGGCGGCGGTTTTACCTGTGCCGGTTTGGGCCTGTCCGATTAAATCGTTGCCAGCCATCACTGCTGGTATAGCTTGTTCCTGGATTGGGGTAGGCTCTTCAAAACCCATATCATTAAGCGACCGAATGATTGGTTCACTTATTCCCAATGTTTTAAATTTTTCCAAAAAATTCAACTCCTTGTTAATCCTATCGTCTATTATAATACCCTGAGCCTGCTTTTACTATAATAAGGATCGAATAAAAAATAATAAATAGAAAAATTATCCGATATTTGAGGATAATTTCCCAAAATTTTGCTTTACACTCCTAAAAGGCAGGACTATAATTAATACTCATGAGATACTATCAACAGTTATTGACCAAAAGGCCGGCTGTAACCAGCTGTTTTATCGCAATGAGTGTTGCGGCATTTTGTTACCTTTATGGGTATGGTCTTGAACGTTTCAAACCTGAGGCAATTAGTGATGCGATTATTGCGTTAGGTTATTGGGGACCGATGATATACATTATTCTAAATGGATTACGGCCGCTGCTTTTTTTCCCGGCAATTGTTTTGGGTGTCGCTGGTGGATTAGCCTATGGACCTTTGCTTGGCTCAATTTATTTAGTGATCGGCACGCTGCTGGGGGCAGTCGTATGTTTTGCTTTAGCAAGATGCTTAGGTCGGGAAAAGATCAGTCGCCAACTTCCTAAACGGTTACACTTTGAGAAGATTAATGCACAGCTTGAGGTGGAGGGCTTTAAAACGCTGTTGTTGTTAAGGTTGGTTCCGGTTCTTCCATGGGATGCGATTAGTTACCTTGCCGGATTAACGAAAATAAAGTTCTGGCCATATTTTATCGCAACACTGCTTGGCAGTATTCCCGGGGCAGTAGCTTTTTGTTATTTAGGGAATGTATTAAGCCGCTCCATGCTAACCAGTTTATGGGGTGCAGTGATTCTTGTACTTGTTGTTAGTTTGCTTCCTCAAGTCGTTTGGCGTACTGCCATAGAGGTCAAAGGGATGACTATTAAGCGAACCCGCGGTTAAGACTTTTCGTGATAGATTGTTTAGAATAAAAAGTTTTTAAAACCCTGACAAACATTGGCAGGGTTTTTTCTCATGCTTTTTTTCAGAAAATTAAGAGGAAGGCATATAACTTCTAGCGAAACATAAGATGTAATAAAAAGACAAACGTTAGGGTGTTTAACATGGATTTAGGCTTAAGACTGGAAACGCAGCAAAAGTTAATGATGACTCAAGAACTGCGTCAGGCTATTGCCATTCTGCAACTGTCTACTCAGGATTTAGCCGTCATGGTAGAGCAGCAATTTCTGGAGAATCCTGTTTTAGAATTAGATATGACTGATCAGAGTGAAGAGGATAGTCCCCAGGATGTGCAGAAAAATGATTTTACAGCTGACGACATAAGCGAGCTGGATGAATATTTAAATTTGAATGTAAAAGCAAGTCATCAATCCGTAAGTTCAGCGGATAAAGTTTCTTTTGAGCTATTTGCAACCAAGCAAGTTTCTTTACATGAGCATTTGCAGTTTCAGTTGGATATTACGCTGACTGACCACCAGCAGCATGCAATTGGTCAATATATGATTGGCTGTATTGATCATAAGGGCTATTTAGGGATAGCCACTGATGAGATTGCTCAGGAGCTAGACGTGCCGGTAGACGTAGTCAATAGCGTACTCAAAATTATTCAGACTTTTGAGCCTGAAGGGGTTGGCGCACGCAGCTTAAAAGAGTGTTTACAGCTTCAGGCCCAGCAGAAAGGGCTTTATACTGGTTTGGTGAAGAGCATTATTGATGAGCATCTCGACGATTTAGCTGCAGCAAAATATCGTTATATTGCTGATAAGCTTAACTGTACACCACACCAGGTTCAACAAGCCGTTGATATGATCAGGACATTTAATCCCAAGCCTGGCCTGGCATACGGTGATGAAGTAGCAGGCTATATTGTTGCTGATGTTACGGTGGAGCGTGTTAATCAGGACTATGTTATTATCATCAATGATAGCGGAATACCCAGATTGATCATCAATCCGTCCTATCGTCAGGCATTACGGCTGTCAGATCATGAAGTGAAAAAATTCATTGAAACTAAAGTGAATGCAGCGATTTGGCTTTTAAGAAGTGTTGAGCAAAGGCGCAGTACTTTGTACCGCGTCACTGAGGCAATTGTTGAGCTGCAGCGAAGCTTCTTTGATCATGGTCGGCAGCATTTACGGCCTTTGATTATGAAGACTGTGGCGGATAAACTGGGAATTCATGAGTCAACTGTCAGCCGGGCGGTAGCCAATAAATATATGGATACTCCCCATGGCTTAATGAGTATGCGTGCTTTTTTCTCAAGCAGTGTTAATAGTTCTAATGGTGAAGAGGTCGTCGCAGGGAACATTAAGCAAGAGATTAAAGCATTAATAACCGCTGAAAATTCGGCCTGCCCGTTAAGCGATCAGGTTATTAGTGAATTGTTGAATAAACAGGGAATAACGATTTCACGACGGACAGTTGCGAAATACCGTGAAGAACTGGGCATCGCTTCATCGAATAAAAGAAAACGCTATTGAACGGAGGGACACTGTTCGTGGGAGGAAGAAGATTAACATCATCAATAGGCTATAGCGATTATGGCAGAATGTATTTTTTTGATCATTTACGGACATTTATTGTTTTACTGGTCATTATTTTTCATGTTGCAATTGGTTATATGGCTAAGGCTCCCCAGTGGTGGTATGTTGTTGACACGCAGAAGAACGGAATATTTGACCTCTTTGTCATGAATACCGATGTCTTCATTATGCCGGCAATGTTTTTTATTGCCGGGTATTTTGCGCTTCCTGTGCTGCATAAAAAAGGAATAGGGATTTTTATGCGGGAAAAGTTTTTTCGAATTGTAGTGCCCTGGCTAGTCGGCGTGCTGCTTTTTGCCCCGGCGATTACTTATATGATTTGGTATAGCCGGACTGATTCACCGCCGGCCTACTCTGATTATCTGATCAAGCATTTTTTTACAGCAGCAACGTTTAATCATGCTCATTACTGGTTTTTAGGTGTGCTAGCCTGGTTCTTTTTGCTGCTTGCCTGTTTCTATCGGTTTAAGCCAGCTGCTTTTCAAAGAAATTCAGCTGCTAGTACGCCGTCATTTCGCTTTTTTATTCAGTTTGGTGTTGTAACTGCACTTGCTTTTTTTGTACCTAATTTATTTTTCCATGCTGATGCCTGGTTTAGCAAGTGGGTGCTTATTTCGTTCCAGCCAACCAGGCTGCTGCTGTGCGGTGCTTATTTTACTTTAGGGATTTATGCATGGCAAAATCTATGGTTTACCGGGAATGGGTATCAGCCTCGTGTCAATCATTGGTCATGGTCGATCTTGTTGATGCTGATTTGCTTCAACAGCTATCGGCTTAGTTATAGCGAAACTGCGACTGTTGTGCTGAAAGCGGGACATGCTTTTGTCCATGCATTCTTCTGCCTTGCTGCAGTGTTTTGGCTGCTGGCAGTATTTCAAACCTATTTTGATCGTAAGGGGACTGTTTTACAGCCCTTCAGCAGTCACTCCTACTCGATCTATTATGTTCATCAGCTGATTGTACTGCCGATCGCCTATTTGGTTCAAAAGCTGGCAATATCCGTATGGGTTAAATATTTTGCTGTGTCATTCCTGGCAATTATTATTTGCCTGCTTGTGGCCGGCCTTGTTGATCGCCTCGTAGGTGCCTTCAATTTAAACAGTAAAGTCATCGCAGACCAAAAGCTATAGCAACAAATGGGAAAAGGGTTTGGACTGTTCACACAGAACTATTTAAAGTAAGCGATTTAAATAGGAGCTAAACTCATGTCGAAAAACATATTACGCTTGCTTATTTGTCTGATTAGTTGCATGCTTTCTTTTCAATCCATGTTTGGGACAGTCCAGGCAGCTAAGCTTTCCGGGGCTCATAAAGTTCGGTTAGTTTGGAATGCCATACCTGATGCTGTTATGTATGAGCTGGTTGTCACAGCCCGGTCTCATGGGAAGTGGGGGAAACACAACTCGACTAAGCCTGTCCTAACACAATCTAATATCTATACTGCGGGAACCGAGCTTGATCTAACGACTTTTAGAGAGGATCCCAATACACTTTGGTGGCAAGTGCGTGCTCTTAATTTGGCAAAACAGCCAATTTCAGAATATAGTTCTCCGCGCAAACTGTCAGTTGGTGATGTTGATCCAGTTGCACCGCTGCCATCTGTTTACGCAAATAAAAATATTCCGGCAAAATTGTATCAGGTTTATTCCTGGATTCCGGTATTGCATGCAGGTTCGTATCAGGTGCAGGTATTTTCTAGAGTCCTTCAAGGTAACACTTTGGCTGATCAACTGATCCGAACGTTTACAATTGAAGGTGCAAATGCATTTGACTGGTATGATGAATCAGCTTACCCTGATAAGGGAGCGTACTGGTGGCGAGTAAGAGCCAACGATGCAGCTGGCAGTCCGATGAGTGATTGGTCCAAAGCAGTCCCTTTTACTGTAAAATATACGGGTTATCAAGTCGCTGCATTGGGTGATAGTGTTACCCATGGCGGGGGTGCGGTTTCGAATACGCCGAATGATCCGGCGTATGATTGGACAACTTATACCGGATTTCCCATTAAAAACTTAGGACGCAGCGGTGATACTACGGCACCGATGGCTGCCCGTTTTGAACGTGAAGTCGTGCCCTTTGCACCCAAAATACTGGTCATTATGGGCGGAGTGAATGATCTGCGCGGCGGAGCGGCGGCGGATGACGTCATTGCCAATCTGGCATTGATTCGGTCGAAATGCCAAGAACGGGGAATTATCCCGGTATTTGCTACGGTTACACCTGTAAATCCTGCGGCAATCAAGCAGGTGTTTAACCAGGATACTTATCGTAATTGGCAAACAGAATGGCAGAGGGTAAACTCCTGGATCAGGACACAACCTTATTATGTCGATGTAGCGCCAATGCTTATGAATACTGACGGTGCTATGCTGAATGAGCTGGCAACAGACGGACTGCATCCTGATACCAAAGGCAAAGCCATGATTGGCACGACTATTGGAGATTATTTAAAAACGAAATTTCCTGACTATATCAAGTAATGATAATGAATTAAAAGCACGTTAAACCTTTTCACGGGTTAACGTGCTTTCTTTGTAAGTCTTATAAGGTGAAGTCATTTCATTCCGTATGATTTCTAGGTGAAGCTGATAATTGTGTGATAAGCTTATAGCCGAGACTTAAAAACTCCTCCTTTACGTCAGCAATCGGTTTCGAAGCTAAGTCTACGTCATGCAGCTCTACTGGCATTGCCCACTCGTTGATATTTTTCATCAGCGTTCTTACTTCATGTGCCAGCAGTGCATTGTCAATTTGGCTGACGATCTCCAGCTCTTCGGCAGTAGGAAAGAGACTAAAGGCGTGAAAGATCGTGGTCTGTAATTTATGCTCGATCTCAATATATTGGGGTAAGTATTTTTTTACCGGTCTGGTGATGTCGCTTAGATAAGCTTCAGAGGCATCATGCAGCAGCCCCATTAGCTGCAAACGCTGTGAATAGCCTAAAAAGGCCAGTTCTTTACTAACATTCAGTGAATGTTGAGCAACGCTGTAGAAGCTGGTACAATGACCATTTGCCCGGCAGAGCATCGCGAGGGCATGCGCAATATCATTTAGACTTACTTCGTGTGGAAGCGGATCAAGCGGCCAGAATTTTATCCCGGTATAAGTTTCAATCCAATCTCCTTGACGCATAATAATTCCTTTCTTTTAATATATTAAGGACAGTATTTAAATAAGACGATACAATGATATATAGATAATTCGTGATCGTCTCTAAATATTGTAGGCTGGGTTTATGCAGCTAGGAATTGCAGCAACTTTAATCTAAAAGGAGCTTTACTATGTTGAAAAAAATACTGATTATGTTATTAGTGACACAGTTTGCCGTATTGAGTGCTGGTTGTTCTAAATCTGGACCAAGCCCTTCAGGTGAGGTGACGCCTAACCAGATCAGTCCTATTGTCTCTGAAGAACAGCAGAAGCAGATTATGAATGATTATCAGCAGCTTATTGAGAAGCCGAGCGTTCAACCAAGCGAAGTTCGTGCTTATATTGATAAAAATATTGCTCAGGTAACGAGTCAAAATGCCGTAGTTATGGTTAATGCTTTAGAGCAAGTACAGCGCAAGCATCTTACCAAACTGGAGGGAGAATTCTTTAATGATCATGCTGTACAAGAACAGCTGCAGAAAAATTTTGCCCCTGGCAGCGATTTAACAAATCTTACTGTGGTAAAAGATCAAACATTAAAAAATTTACTGCAGGAAATTAAAGAAAATGGTTATAAAATAGAAATCGCTGAGGGAATGTACTATCCGATTATTGACTATAGTATCTATCAGAAATATGATTCCATGCTGCCAGGCGATATCGCCGCCTATCATAATCTGATGGCTGCTGAATCCAATAAAGCAGCTGCCAAAGATGCTGCGCTGGTTATAGGCTGGAATGAGGTTATTCAGAGGGCATTGGCTCAGGAAAAATTTCTTAGCCAGTATGGAAATTCACCTAAAGCTGCTGAAGTAAAAGAATTGTATAAGCGCTATGTGTTCTTTTCGTTCTATGGTGCCAATAACACACCGTTATTTGACTATGAAACGAAAACCTTCAACAGCGAAGCAAAAAGTGCATACGAGCAAGTAGTTGGACTTGATACCAGTAGTAATCTGTTAACACAGCTGAAGAGTTATTTAGCTGTATTGGCAAATAATCACTATAAACTAACCGATGAAGTTAATCAGTTTCGTAAAGCTGCTACCGATCATTTAACCAAATAAGTCAAGAAGCTGGTATTGCAGGAAGCGCATGTACCAGCTCATTTGGTTAAACTATTATCCGTCAGAATTGCTATCTTGCATTGTGTTTTTACTTGGCAGTCGTTAATTGGGTACGGCTTTCACGCTCAACCATCTGATCAAGGATTTTAGCCGCAGCAGCAATGACTTTCTGACATTTTAATTCTTCAGTACGATAACGGGCTTTTAATGGATCGCAATTAATCTCGCCCATTTCCTGCTGATAGGCGGAAAATAACTCTGAAGTCAATTCCTTAATTTTCGTGCTTTCGTGGGCATTGTTTTTGACAAATAAGTCACCTAATACCATCACCGACGCCGTTAGTGCGCCACACACGCCGCCAATCGCCATTCCACCGCCAAAGCCAGCTGAAAGTTTAAGCGCACGCGGATCCAAATTCAATTTGTAGGCCTGATTAGCACCGTATAAGATTTTTTCAGCACAGTTAAAATCCTCTTGATCACCATATCCGGCTGTAATTAGTTCACAAAGCATTAAACGCCACCTCCGCATAATTGCAAATTGTATTTTACTCATTTTATTCGACCTTGTTGCGTTTTTACCTACTCATTGATTAAAAATCCGCTAAAATACTAAGAATTAATTCGGATAAATTTCGGTCTTTGCGGTTGAGGCTGCTGAGATCGCAGTTTCCACAAACAAAAATAGGGTTGCTTTTCACTACAAGGGGTTTACAAATTAATCTATTTTTATGGCAGGTGTTTGAAAACTGTTTCACGAAGTAGATAATTACTTAATTTAAGGGTATGGAGTGGAATGACTATGAAGATAAAACGGATTGATGCGACAATTAGTACAGAGAAGCTTAAAGAGTCTAAAGAGTTTTATATGAAACATTTTGGCTTTAAGTTGGTTTATGAAAGCGACTGGTACATTGAATTGCTATCACCTAATTTGGAAGTTGGTATTAGCTTTACTCTCCCGCAGCGAGAAGAGGGTGAATTCTTTAATGGACGTGGCTTGATTCTATCCTTCGAGGTTGATGATGTTGATGCCGAATATCAACGATTAAAAGAAGCTGGCTTATTTATTTATCAAGAGATGCAGGATAAGCCATGGGGCGAGCGCAGCTTTGTTGTGGACGACCCGACGCGCGTGCATATCTATATTTATAAAACAATACCAGCAACACCGGAATATCAAAAAGTTTACGATTCATTCAGAAATTAATCGATAAGGCGTACAACAAGAATTGTTGTACGCCTTCGTTGCGACCGAATACTGATAGGTAGAAATATAAAATCAGATGGAGTACTCCATCTGATTTGTATGTTATTTAGCGAAGCATCGATCAAGCAATCCTTTGAAAGCTGCCCCGTGGCGAGCCTCATCTTTACACATTTCGTGTACAGTGTCATGAATGGCGTCAAGACCCAGCTCTTTGGCTCGTTTCGCTAAATCCAATTTGCCTTTGCAAGCACCATACTCGGCTTCAACCCGCATCTGCAGATTTTTCTTAGTGGATACATCAACAACCTCGCCAAGCAGCTCAGCGAATTTTGCAGCATGTTCGGCTTCTTCAAAGGCTATTCTTTTGTAGGCTTCAGCTACTTCTGGAAAACCTTCGCGGTCAGCTTGACGGCTCATTGCCAGATACATCCCTACCTCGGTACATTCACCCATGAAATTCATTTGCAGACCTTCAATAATTTGTGCATCAACACCGGCAGCTACACCGATTCTGTGCTCATCGGCCCAATTTAGGCCTGCTTCAGTTTGCTCAATGAACTTACTGGCAGGCGCCTTACATTGTGGGCAAGCATCAGGTGCTGAATCGCCTTGGTGAGCGTAACCACAGATTGTGCAGATAAATTTTTTCATAATCATATATATCCCCTTTTTAATTAATAATTATTATTACTTAATAACTGTTAGTTTTAAGTTACATTTATAATAATACAAGATTTCAAATGGGAAATCAAGCAAAATCTTAAAAAAAGATTTTTAATCATGATCAGCTAAAATTAAGAGCCAGAATCCATTAGGATTCTGGCTCTTAATTTAGTCATCACGTAGTATGAAACTACCTAAATAAGTTTGGTTAACGTACAGAACTTATTAACGAGGACTGGATCAAATTGCGTTCCAGCTGATAATCTTATTTGCTCTAAAGCTTGAAGTGGGGTTAAGGCTTTGCGATAAGGGCGGCCGTTTGTCATGACGTCATAGGCATCGGCAATTGCAAATATCCGGCACATAAGTGGTATTTGATTCCCTGCTAGACCTAATGGATAGCCTGAACCATCCCAGTGTTCATGGTGTTTTAAAATCAAGTCGGCGATGGGGATGAGTTCAGAGGAAGATAAGGCAATACGTTGTCCAATCTCACTATGTCGCTGCATAATTGACATTTCTTCTGAAGTGAGTTTATCTGGCTTAAAGATGATGCTATCGGGAATACCGACTTTACCGATATCGTGGAATCTGGCCAGCATAGTTAGCTCGGGTAACTTGCTGTCAGATATGCCTGCGACCAGGGCCAATTTGCTAAGAATACTCTGCAAACGATCGGCATGACCATCACAGATAAAATCACGATCATTTAATAATTTTACGGCATTTTGAACAATGGCGCTGCGAGCATTTGAGCCTCGTTGCAGTTTTTCGCGATACATACTATTGTCAGCTTCGACAATGAGACGTTTGATTGAATAGGCAGTACCCTTACTAATGGAGTAACCAAAAGATAGGCCCAGAGGAATACAAGCGGCCACATTATGATCATTAATTTTTTGAACTGCTTTGGCACAGGCTGATTGAATGTAATCTACAGTAGCACCTGTTTTAATGATTGCAAACTCATCTCCGCCAATTCGAGCTAAGACATCACTATCGTGAAAGCATTCTTTAAGAATGGCGGATATTGCCGTAAGGTGTTTATCTCCTTGATGGTGACCAAGTGTATCATTCACTAATTTTAAACCATCCAGATCGCAGATGATTAGTCCTAATGAATCGCTGTTCAGCAACTCTAAACGCTGCAATTCTTTTTCAAAATAACTGCGGTTTTTCAGCCCGGTCAAAGCGTCATGAAACCCTATATGGTGTAATCGATTTTCAGCTTGTTTCCGAGCCGTAATATCATGGACAATGCAAAATAGTACTTGCCGATAGGTTAAATTAATTGCAGAAGCATATATTTCCACATCACAGATAGCACCAGAGGCTAAATGATGTTTGAATTCTCCATAATAACTGGAATAGAATTTGACTTTCTCAAAAAATATGGTCATGTCAGTATCAGCACATAAATCATTTACTTGTAAGGTGTTAAATTGATTAGCAGAAAAGCCGTAGAATTGCTGGGCAGCATCGTTGGCGTCGGTGATGAGAAGGGTTTGTGGATCAACTAAGAAGAGAATGGCCTGTTGCTTGGCAAACATCTGGCGAAACTGTTCTTCGCTCTCCTGCAAAATTTTTTGTTGTTTCTGATGCTGCAAAATAGTTTGCTCTAATGTCTGAATCCGTCTATTCAATTCCTGATTTTTGAATTTCAACTCGGATAAGTGTTGTTCATAGTAAAAAGCAGATTGTTCCGGCTGCGCTTTCATTATTTCACCTTCAAAAATAATTTACAAATAAAGGAAAAACATTTGAACCTTAATTAACTTTAATTATTTATTCATTAAACAATTCCTGCTAAAATTTAGTAAAAATTACAAATTATATAAAATTTATAAGGTACTTCAATGTTGCAAGTTCCTTACCTGGCAAATTGCAGGAGGTTTTTGGGCAGGACGAAACAATGAGAAGAAAAATCGCCTAATGGCTAATTCCATTAGGCGATTTTTTAGGGGTTATTTTCGGCCGGCTTTTCGCATTGCTTAAAGATATGGGGGATGATTGTGGCCAGCGGCTGCTGATATAAGATGGCTAGCGTTATTGGTATTGCAGCAGCCGGGGGGAAATAAGTCAAAGCCAAGACCAAACCACAGGCGTTGTTGCGTATGCCAACATTATAGATCATTGTCAGTACGGCTTCACGAGTTCGTTCTTTCAAGACATAAGAGCCTAGGTAACCTACGAAATAACCAGTAGAAACAATCAATAAAGTGACTAGTAAAGTTTTAACCATGGCCAGGTTCCAAACCATTTGGGGAGCTACTAGTGATGCGTTTATTAAGATTACAAATAACAACGATAATTTGGAGGTTGCGCCCCCAATACTTTTTGAAAAACGAACGACCTGTCCGTTTGTTAAATCATGCAGCAGCATACCCACTATACTTGGCAGGGTGACCATTAGCGAAAGCTCACCAATCATTTCAAGATAATTAAGCTGGACGGCCTGACCGATAAATAGTTTAAAGAATAATGGCAGTACTAGCGGAACTACAAATGTATCCAGGGTTACGGCAACCAGTGAAATGGCCATATCTCCGTTTACTAATGCTGTCCAGATAATTGAGGTCACGCCAATTGGGATGGAAGCACCAATTAAATAACCAATCCGGATATAAGGCTCATCAGGGTAAAAAGTCATTCCAACAATCCAAGCGGTCAGTGGCGTTACAAAGTGTACCAAAACCAATACCCATAGAGGGATCCAGGGTTGACGAAGGACTTTAAGGAAATCCTTAAGGCTGGTACCTAAGGCTGTTACAAACGTCATATAGGCAAACAGAGCGATTACAAGCTTACGTAATATTGCCGAATCAGGCAATTTAACGATAAAACCCAATAGCAAACCGGTCAGTACCACCAAAAACATATTGCGGCCCAGCCAGTCATTCAATTTTACGAAATAATTAGACATGATAGACCTCCAGCGTATGAGACTTGGGAATCCGATAACTAAGCCGCTCTAGTTGCATTCGCCTTTGAAAAGGCGGCAGCTAGGAGCGGCTTTAAATTAAAAAGAAATTTTAACACAATTATACGTTAGATCGACGTGAAAACCAATGCTTAATAAAATAATCCTTCAACAAAAAAGGATTTTTCATGCCAGTCATGTATTTTAGAGAATAGAGGGGTGGAAAGTATGAATACAAACTGGAAGATAGCGACCTATAATGTGAATTCAATACGGGCTAGGCTGCCAGTTTTGCTGGATTGGTTAAAACGGGAGCAGCCAGATGTTGTTGCATTGCAAGAAACTAAAGTACAAGATGACAGCTTTCCGTTAGCTGACATTCAGACTGCTGGTTATCAGGCGGTATTTAAAGGGCAAAAATCTTATAATGGGGTTGCTATTCTAAGCAAATCGACGCCGGAATGCGTAAAATATGGTTTGGATGGCTGGGGACTGCCTGATGAAGCCAGGTTGATTACAGCTCAGATTGATGGTATTCATATTGTAAATACCTATATTCCGCAGGGACGTGATGCAGCGACCGATCATTTCCGTTATAAACTTGGCTGGATAAGCCAATTACGAGAATATTTTAGCCGGTATTACCATGCCAGCCAGCCAGTCATTTGGGTCGGTGATTTTAATGTTGCACCAGACCAGCGCGATGTTTATGCACCAGATAAATTATTAGGATCTGTCGGCTTTCATCCAGAAGAACATGCCGTATTAGAAGTAGTTCGAAACTGGGGATTCATTGATGTTTTTCGCCGCCATGTGCCAGAAGAGGGGCACTATACTTTTTGGGACTATCGTGTTCCCAATGGCTTTAAACGGAAAATGGGCTGGCGGATTGATCATATTTGGGCCACCGAGATCATGGCAGAGCGGTCGGTTCGTGTTTGGGTCGATACTGCCATGCGCCAAGGTGACAAGCCCTCCGATCATGCTCCGTTGTTGGCGGAGTTTCGCACTGATTGAACAAAAAGATTGGCTGCTTTGTTGTTCGCTGTTTGCTAAGGCTTGGGGTGCTGCCAAGTCTTTTTTTATTCAACTATTCTTTGCATTTGGTATAGTTCCGGCTTTAGGCGTATTTTTTTAAGAGTTCTGTCATTTCATCGGCTGGGAGGGGGCGGCTAAAGATAAAGCCTTGCATTTGAGTGCAATTTTGATTTTGTAAAAATTGCAGCTGCTCCATGGTTTCAACACCTTCTGCGACAACATTGAGCTTTAAGTTTTGGCCCAGCCCAATAATGGCTTTAGCAATAAATGCACCATCTGAATCACCGTTTATATCTTGAATAAAAGAACGGTCAATTTTCAATGTATTAATTGGAAAGCGTTTGAGATAAATCAGCGATGAATAGCCCATCCCGAAGTCATCTAAAGCAATTTTTATGCCTTGTGCTTTTAACGCTTTTAAAATTTCAATGGTATAATCGGCATGTTTCATTGCAATGCTTTCAGTAATTTCAATAGTCAACCATTTTGGATCAAGTTGGGCTTCAAGTAATGTGTCGGTTATGATATTCATTAGATTAGCTTGTTGGAACTGACGTGCTGACAAATTAACCGAGATGTAAATTGGCGGTAACCCTAGATTCTGCCATAGCTTATTTTGTTTACAGGCAGTAGCAAGTACCCATTGGTCGATTGGAATGATGGCACCGCTTTCTTCTGCAATAGGAATAAATTCAGCTGGGGAGATCATTCCTTTGGTCGGATGCTGCCAGCGAATCAGAGCCTCAACGCCTACAATATAGCCTAAGACATCGACTTGGGGCTGATAATAAAGAACAAATTGATCTTCTTCCAAAGCACGATATAAATTGCTTTCTATTTCAAGACGTTTGGCGATACGGGAATCCATGTCGCGGACATAATATTGATAGCTGCCTTTACCACGCTCACGGGCTTTGAACATGGCAATATCCGCCATCTTCATTAGACTTTCGGCGTCAAGCCCATCATCAGGATAGAGCGCAATACCAATTTTAGCACTCATTCGAAAGGTTGTATCTCCGTAGATCCAAGGTTCACGGACGGTATTGATGATGTTCATGGCAATTGTCGTGATCATATCACTATTGGCTGCGCCAGGAAGTAAAACGGTAAACTCGTCTCCACCCATCCGGGCAACCGTGCAGGACGGTGAGACACAAGCCTTGAGCCTTGCGGCTATAACAGTGAGCAGTTGATCACCGGCTGAATGCCCATAAGTATTGTTTATCAGCTTAAAATCATCAAGATCAAGAAATAGGATGGCTAATCTACTGTTTTGGGCAGCAGCCTCGTCAATGGCTGTATGTAAATGTCTCTGAAATAGTATTCGATTTGGCAGATTAGTCAGCGAGTCATGATAAGCCATGTACTCTACGGTGTTGGTATGTTCGACTTGTGTGGTGATATCCAGAAAATGAGTCGCAAAGATTCCATATTCCGGACTGTAAGCTTCAACTTGATAGTATCTCTTCATTGCTTGTGAATAGGCGGTAAAAGATGCCGGGATGCCAGTAAGGGCGACCTGACCATAACGTTCTAGCCAATATTTTTCTGTATGGGGCATAAGCTCGAATACTGTTTTGCCAATTACCTGATTGCGTTGCAATCCAGTCAGCCGTTCAAAGGCTGGATTAATATCTAAAAAACGATAATCAACAGGGGAACCTTGGTGATTGCAAATAATTTGGTGTAAAGCAAACGCACTTAACATTTGTTCAAAGAGCGACCGATAATCCTGTTCTTTTTTTGTTAATGCTGCTGACTGTTGCTGCAGTGCGGTAATTTGCTGATTGAGTTGATCTTTATGGTCAGCCAGTTCCCGGCAGGCGGTGTGCAGCTGGCTATTGACACCGTTAAGATCGGTTTCTGAACGATTGACTGCTGCTACATATCTTTTTGTGACGATATAGATGAGGGCTGCAGTTATCAACAGGTAGAGGCTGCCTGTTGAGGTGCTCAAATGAATAAGATCATTCGTATTAATGGGCAATCCGGCAGTAAAAGTATCAGAAATAAATAACCAGATCATTCCAAGCAGACAATATAACATTGTAATGAGAAGGGGAAAGTTTCTGTGGGTAATAGCCAATTTGAGGTCATCCCAGGAAAGGATCTTCATCATGTGTCTCCCTATTTTATATAGTGGTATAATATTTACTTATTTTCTATCGACTTCGACATAATTTTACGAATATTCTATTATGATTCTAAGAGTGGTATCGTAAAAAATACACGCAGGCATAATAAGAAGTATGAAAAATATTAACTATGACTTGTAGTAATTTTATCCACTTTTTAAAAAGGAAATTAGTTGCCGGTAAATGTAATGTAATAATATGCTTAGTAAAGAGATGATAAGAACAAAAATTTCCGGAGCATGTCGGTGATTGTAGTATAATAGAGTTACTATGAAACCATTGTTGGTTAGAGCGGCATTTATCCGCTAATCATTGATTATAAGGAGATTATCTGATGCGTTCAACAACCTTGTGTTTTCCGATTGATGGCAGCCCCATCCAACGTATTTTGCTTGGCATGAAAAAAACCGGCTTTGGTTGTGGCAAGTACAATGGCTTTGGTGGTAAGATAGAAGATGATGAAACTGCAATTCAGGCAGCCATCCGCGAATTGAAAGAAGAGTGTGGGATTGAAGCTTTGGCGGAAGAGTTAGAACTAGTGGGTTTGCTAGATTTTATCTTTCCTGCCAGCCCTGAATTAGATCATGATGTTTATATTTATTTGGTGAAATCATGGAAAGGCCAAAGCTATGAAACAAACGAAATGAGACCCCAGTGGTTTCAACCTCATGATATACCTTATGAGCAAATGTGGTCGGATGATATCTATTGGCTGCCAAAAGTTCTTGCAGGGGATAAAATAAAAGGCAAAGTAATCTTTACTGACGATAACGAGGGTGTCCAAGAAGTTGAGATACATTCTGATTTTGAGGTGATTTAAATGCATTGGCAATCTCCTGGGCCGGATAACACGCTGCATACGATTGAAGCAGCTCTTGAGGCTGCGCGGGAACGGAAAATTCGCTATATTGTTGTGGCCTCCAGTACAGGCGATACTGCGGTCAAATTAGCTGACAAGGCCCAGAACCTTGTTTGCGTCACTTATGTCAATGGTTTTCATGAGCCAGGTAAAATAACGCTGCTGCCAGAAAATCGGGTATTGCTCGAGCAGCGTGGAACTAGTATTCTATCAACTACTCATGTACTATCAGGAGCAGAACGGGGAATTAGCCGTAAGTTTGGTGGTAGTAATCCTGTGGAAATTATGGCCGCAACACTCAGAATGTTAGGCCAAGGCGTAAAAGTATGTGTCGAGGTTGCCGTGATGGCGCTTGACGCCGGTCTAATTCCGTACGGGCAGGATGTTATTGCTATTGCAGGATCAGCCAAGGGTGCTGACACGGCAGTCATTATTAGACCTGCACATGCAGCTAATATATTAGATACCTATATCTCTGAGATTATCTGTAAACCAAGCAGCAAATGAGTTTGCTAGGAGTTTCTAGTTAAAGGAGTTGTTGATGGTGATTACTGTGGATAATGCTGTTCGGGAATATGTGCATGAACAAGGTGGTGCGATAACGCTTGAACATGCGGTTGAGGCTGGTATGTGCTGCGGGCGTATCAATCTCGCTCCGTCTGTGCGTTTAGGCAGGCCACAAAAATGCCAGGACTATACCGAACTTTTCATTAATGAAACGATTGTTTATGCGCCGAAGAATTTTCATTCACCATATCCTTTACATATTGCATTAGGGAAATTTCTGTGGTTTAGAACCTTGCACGTCGAGGGCTGGAAAATGATTTAGAATGTCAAATGCATAGAGCGTGGCTGCATCATGATGCAGCCACGCTCTATTTTATAAAGAAAAATCAAGATACAGTTGATCCAGTATGGTGGTTTTAGCTTGAGCAGCCGTTAATTCGGTCAAATCTTCTATGAATTTTACGTCATAATCTTTAGGTATGAAAGCAATGATGCGGACCGTATCGGTAAATTCTTTGCTGTCAATCCGGAGATGATAGGAATGAAGATAGTTTTCAATTTGGCCTAATATTGAATAGTCAATGTCAATGGCAATGCGGTAATGCAGGCGCTTCTCAATGACATCAGCAGCTTCAATTGACGCGCTGGCTGCTTTACCATAAGCGCGTATCAGGCCTCCAGCTCCCAGCTTGATGCCGCCGAAATAACGGGTAACAACAATCACTGTGTCTTTAAGTAGATTCTTTTTTATGACTTCCAGTATTGGCTTACCTGCCGTGCCAGTCGGTTCGCCGTCATCATCTGCACGCTGAATTTGATCCTTGTCACCAATTAGATAAGCTGAGCAATTATGGGCAGCAACTGGATGCTGCTTCTTAATGGTTTGAATAAACTCAAGTGCTTGAGTCTCCGACTTTGCTTGATCGATGTAGGCGATAAATCTGGACTTACTGATCTCTAGCTCGGCCTGGTTCAAGCTTCTTATTGTTTTATAGTGATTGAGCAGCATGGTGATACTCCTCCGCAATTCTTTTCATAACATGTTGGCAATATAAATAGTTTATGCTATACTAATAAAAATTTCTACCCCTTAAAGATATTGAAAGATTTTTAAATTGGCTTACATAGGAAGGAAGTGTGTGAAGTGGAAGGAAAAACTGTTGCTCAGTCTGCTATTGTGATGTCTGCAGTCATGCAGCCTAATCAAGCCAATCCTGCGGGAAACGTTCATGGCGGCGAAATTATGAAAATGATGGATAATGCAGCGTTTGTTGTTGCTCAGCGTCATGCCAGAACCAATGTTGTTACTGCCCGAGTTGATGAACTAACCTTTCACCATCCAATCTACGTTGGTAATTGGGTGACCTGTCGAGCTCACTTGACATTTGTTGGACGGAGCTCAATGGAAGTCGCGGTTATTGTTGAGGTTGAAGACTTGTACAGTGAAGAAACCAGTAAGTGTGCACTTACTGCTTATTTTACGATGGTAGCCCTGAACGCTGGTGGAAAACCACTTAGGGTTACGCCACTTGAAATTACCAGCGAAACTGAGCAACGCTATTTTGATGAAGGCCGCAGCCGGTATGAATCCTATAAGCAAAGAAAACATCAACATACTGAAAGTAAATAACCATGTACCTGAAGAATTGTACTTGTAAATTCTTCAGGTTATTTTTTCGGTTAAAATCCGAAAACTATATAGGTCAATATCTTATTGGGCGTCTTTCCGGAATGAGAATGAGTAAGTGAGTGTTGATGAAATATGTCCTTCTAGAACGAACTTTTAAAAGAAATAGCTAGTATTTGGTGTACTATCGCGGTATAATGTATACAAGATACCAATACAGAAAATATGCGCAATTTAAAATGCGCATAAGGGGGTAAGAGTTATGCGCATTGAGCGCGATTTTTTGGGTGAGGTACAACTTCCGGATCATGCGTATTATGGCGTACAAACGTTGCGGGCTGTTACGAATTTTTCCATTACGGGTCATAAGTTGTGCCGTGAATTTATAGTAGCCTTAGCCATTGTAAAAAAGGCTGCCGCAAATGCTAATATGAAAACTTGCTTATTACCCGAAGATCTTGGCAATGCAATCGTGCAAGCAGCTGATGAAATTATCAGAGGTAAATGGCATGATCAATTTGTTGTTGACCCAATTCAGGGTGGTGCCGGAACTTCAATGAATATGAATGCAAATGAGGTTATTGCCAATCGGGCCATTGAAATCCTTGGCGGCCATAAAGGCGATTATCAGGTTATTTCGCCTAATAACCATGTCAATATGTCACAATCGACAAATGATGTTATTCCCACCGCCATTCGTATTGCTTCAATCCAAAAAGCCAAGAAGCTTAATAATGAATTGGGTGCCTTAGTTGAGAGCTTTAATGAAAAGGCAGTAAGCTTTAAAAATGTCCTGAAAATGGGCCGTACTCACCTGCAGGATGCAGTACCTATTACTTTAGGGCAGGAGTTTAAAGCCTATTCGGATGCGCTGAACCGGGCAATTAAACGCATTAATACAGCTATAAACAATCTAAAAGAAATTAATATGGGAGCGACAGCGGTCGGGACAGGGCTAAATGCTGAACCTCTTTATATTGAAGAAGTTGTTCGTCAGATTGCAATATTAACTGATGAAAAATACTCGACTGCAACTAATTTAATTGATGCAACCCAAAATACAGATAGTCTAGCTGAGTTTTCCAGTGCATTAAAAGTATGCGCACTGAGCTTATCCAAAATTGCAAATGATTTGCGGTTGATGGCATCTGGGCCGCGTTGTGGCTTGAATGAAATATTTTTGCCTGCCCTTCAGCCAGGATCCTCCATTATGCCGGGTAAAATTAATCCTGTTATTCCGGAAATGGTCAATCAAGTCGCTTTTCAGGTCATTGGCAATGATCAGGCTGTTGCGATGGCTGTAGAGGCTGGTCAACTCGAACTCAATGTGATGGAACCAGTTTTAGCCTATAATCTTTTTAACTCCTTAAGCATTCTTACCAATGCAGTCAATACATTTAATTATAAATGTATTCACGGAATTAAGGCCAATGAAGAGCGCTGCCAGGAGGCCGTTAACCGCAGCTTAGGAATCTTAACGGCACTTACCCCGCATATCGGTTATGAACAAGCGTCGCTTATTGCGAAAGAAGCGCAGCAGACAGCCAAACCGGTCAGGGAAATTCTGCTAGAGAAAGAACTCATGACAGCAGAGCAGCTGGAAGTGATTTTATCACCAGGTGAAATGACGAAACCGGGGATTGCCGGAAAACAATATATGGATTTATTTTGCTAAATCAATGATTAAACGCAGGATTTGAACCCTGTTTATGCGAAAGAGTTGCTATCACCTTAAATGATAGCAACTCTTTTTAGCTGATGAGAATGCGTAAACAGGCATGAGAGGATGAGTAGGATCATTGAATTTGTTTTGCAAACTGGTTTGAATTTTATTGTCTTCATTCAACAGTACCGGACGCCAATCCTTGATAGTTTTTTTAAATGCATAACCTCATTGGGTGAAGAGGAATTTTACTTTGCGTCACTGCCACTTTTATTATGGTCGCTCGAATATTCAGTGGCAGTCAGATTGGTAGGTTTCGTCTTATTATCTCATTATTGTAATATTTTTATCAAAGAGTTAGTCAGAGAACCTCGGCCTTTTTTATCAAATCCAGCTGTTCAATTAATTGCGGTTGGCGGCTATAGCTTTCCTAGCAATCATGCTCAGACTGGCCTGGTATTTTGGCTGGGATTAGGGTTGGTTAGTGCTCAAAAATGGCTTTATATCCTATTGGCAGCCTTATCAATCTTAATTGGCAGCTCGCGAATTTATCTGGGTGTCCATTATCCAAGTGACGTGCTGATTGGCTGGTTGATTGGCAGTATCTTATTAGTGCTGTTTTATCAATCAATTTCCGCTCCTAACCGAGCCTTATTCAGGGGTAATTGGCTGAACCATTCTTTATTGGCATTGCTGATCCCTGGACTTCTATTGATCATGAGTCCTAGTCATGCAAATTGGGCGATTACAGCTGCGCTCTCAGGGGGATGGTGTGGCTGCATCTTCCGTCAGCTTGTTTTGAAAAACATACCGGAGCGGTTGTCTGGCAGTTGGATGTTGCTGTTTGTACGACAAATTCTAGGGCTGTTCACAATCCTGCTATTGTTGCATGGTCTAAAAAGCCTATTTCCAGATGGCTATTCGCAGTCCGCATTGATCCTGCGATTTATTCGTTACTGGTTGGCAGCCTTTTGGGCTGTGGGCGGAGTTCCCTGGCTTTTTAGTAAGTTAGGCTTGTTAAGTCAGTCCAAGCAGCCGCCTATTTATCGATAAGGTTTCCAATAACATAACAGGTATTTTAATAAGTCTGACGAAGTTATTTATTGAAAATTATGGAATATGAGCCTATAGAGGAGTGATAGTCAAGTCATGAGTTCACCCACGCTGAATAGAGGGCTAAAAATGCGGCACCTGCAGCTGATTGCTTTGGGCGGGATCATTGGCAGCGGGTATTTTTTAGGTACAGGTTACGTTTTGGAAAAAGCAGGGCCAGCGTCCATTATTGCGTATTTATTTGGCGGTGTGATCGTATTGAGTGTCATGCTATGCTTAGCTGAACTGGCGGTGGCGAAACCTATTTGCGGATCATTCATTCATTATGCAAAAGAACACATATCACCGGCTTGGGCGTGCGGGGTGGGCTGGTCGTACTGGGTAACCTGGGTTGCTTATGTTCCATCAGAGATGATTGCTGGTGGTATCATTATGAATCACTTTGTTCCTGAAGTGAGTCAGGCTCTATGGGCCGTATTATTTGGTCTCATTATTACAGCGATTAATTTGTTTCATGTTGAGAAGTTCGGTGAAACCGAATTTTGGCTGGCGCTAGTCAAAATTATGGCGTTAATTATGTTTATAGGGATCGGACTGCTCGTTTTTTTCGGATTTATTGGTGATCAAGGTGGAATTGGCAGTTCTATTTTGTTAGGAAATGGCGGTTTTGCTCCCAATGGTTACTGGGCAGTTTTTCTCACAATGGTGATCATCCTGGTCAATTTCCAAGGATCTGAGATTATTGGATTAGCTGCTGGTGAATGTAAAGAACCAGAAAAAAGCATTCCAATCGCTGTTCGAAATATTATTTGGCGGATTCTGGCTTTATATATCGTACCCATTCTCTTGCTTGTTACCATATATCCATGGGATAAGGCTAGTCTGGAAGAAAGTGTTTTCTCGGCAGCTCTCAATGCTTATGGTTTGAGTTGGGCTGGTGATATATTTGCTTTCGTAGTACTGACTGCCGCTATCTCATGCTCAAACTCGGGACTATACGGTTGTGCCAGAGCTTTGCACGCCTTAGCGAAAGAGGGGATGGCCCCGGCATGGTTTGGTCACCTGAATAAAAGCGGTATTCCACAAAATGCAGTCGTTATATCCATTATTGCCTGTTGGCTTGGAGTAGCAGCGTACACATTTGACACAAGTCTTACCATGTATACCTATTTATTAGCGCTGTCGGGCTTTACTGGGGCTGTTGCCTGGATATCCATATGCTGGAGCCAGTATAATTTTCGCCGCAGTTTGATTGAGAGTGGAACAGAGGGGCAATTGAAATTCCGTACTCCATTTTTTCCTTATGTGACATTGTTTGGTATTTGGTCGCAAATTATTTGTCTGATCGTGGTAGCCTTTACTGAGGATTTACGCAGTTCCTTATATATAGGAGTGCCCATGCTGATATTGCCGATCATTTGGTTTAAGTTACGCAGTTACTATCGCTCAACTGTTAGTGAAAATTTAGAATAAGGGTGTTAGTTTTTCTTAATCGTTTTTTGAATATATTTTACGACCCGGCCATCTTCAATGACGATAATGATTCTATTGGTTTTGCCTTTGGCATTGCTATGAGTACTTTGTGTGAAATTTTCGCCGGCAGCTTCATTCGTAAATGCACCGTTATTGATGTCAGAACTCATTGTTCATCCTCCTTTAATTCATTGATAAAATAAAATAAGCTCCTTCCAGAAGAAGGAGCTTGAACGTACGTAAACGACGTCTCTCATCTTCCAGGATTTTACCTGGTGGAATTAGCACCACTGCATAAAAAATGCCGGTTGCTGGGTGTCATCGGGCCAGTCCCTCGACCTCTCTGGATAAGAGTTGATATTAAATTTTATTTAGCATTACAAATATAATATAATCTAAATGCAATGTCAAGTCATTCCATCGATATTTTAGAATTTATTTCCGGTATAACTCAGCCTGTTATGGGGAAGTTTTTGATATAATTACGTAAGGAGTTGATTCTTTTGTCCAAACATGTTGATCTTGCTACTTTTGCTGGCGGCTGTTTTTGGTGCATGGTCGGTCCGTTTGAAGCTTTAGCTGGTGTTGAAAAAGTGGTCGCAGGTTATACCGGCGGTCATACTAAGAATCCTACTTACCAAGAAGTATGCTATGGCAATACCGGACACTATGAGGCCGTGCAAATTACGTTTGATTCCCAGGTAGTGAGCTATCAGAAACTATTGGAAATATTTTGGCAGCAAATTGATCCGACTGATGCCGGAGGACAGTTTGCTGATCGGGGACAATCCTATCAAACGGTAATCTTTTATCATGATGAGGAACAGCATAAACTGGCAGAGGCTTCGAAACAAGCCTTGGCAGCTAGTGGGAAGTTTACTCAGCCTATTGTTACCGCAATTCTTCCAGTTGGAGAGTTCAATTTAGCTGAAGATTATCATCAGGGCTATCATCGCAAGAATGAAGCACACTATACCATGTATAAAGAAGGATCAGGGCGCGCTTGCTTTATTAAAAAGCACTGGGGTGATGAAAACAAGCGCAAGCAGCTAAAAGAAAAGTTGACACCGCTGCAATATGAAGTGACTCAAAATAGTGCAACAGAACCGCCCTTTCGTAATGAATTCTGGGATCATAAGCAGGAAGGGATTTACGTAGATGTTGTATCCGGCGAACCGCTGTTTAGTTCGTTGGATAAGTTCGACTCAGGCTGCGGCTGGCCTAGTTTTACTAAACCTCTCAAGAAAGAGCAAATTAAAGAAGAAATGGATTCTACGCATGGGATGATTCGTACCGAGGTTAGAAGCCTGGCAGCCGATTCTCATTTGGGACATGTCTTCAATGATGGTCCAGCACCGGGCGGACTGCGCTACTGCATCAACTCAGCGTCATTACGGTTTATTCCGAAAGATGAACTTGTTGAGGCTGGATATGCCGAATATGTATCATTGTTTTATTCACCTTTAGTCACCAAGCCAAGGGCAGAGTGATAAGCAAAAAGAGTCACTAAGATTTTAGTCTTAGTGACTCTTTTAACAGCAATGATTCGATGCTGTTGTTATTTCTGGGCAGATTTTTCGCTCATGACAATATAAACGGCTACTAATATCAGTATACTGCCTAAGTAAAAGGATGAGGTAAGGTGTTCACCTAAGATGGCCCAGCCTAGAAAGCTGCCAATTAGGGGTTGGAAAAAAAAGAATAGTCCCGCCTGATGAGAAGGAACCAAAGCCAGCCCTTTGTTCCAAAGCAGAAAAGCCAGGGCGGTAGAAATGATTGCGACATAAAGAATGCAGAAAATGACTGGCCAGGTTAGCAAGCGACTGTAATCCAGAATGCTGACTTCTGACAGGGCTACCGGAAAGCTGGTAACAGCAGCGATAAATATTCCGATTGTTGTAATCTGCAGCGCGGAATAATGGCTGGAAATTTTCTTGGATAAGACAGAATAATAGCCCCAGAACATGGCTGCTAACAGTAAAAATACGGCTCCCATTTGGATACCGCCTGTTTCGGAAAATCCAGATACTCCATTAATGATCAGTACACCAGCAAACGAAAGGGCAATCGAAATAATTTGCCGGGGAGTAATGGATTCCCGAAGCAGCCAGATGGCAAATCCTGATTGAAAGACAGGTGATAGGGTCGTGATGACCGCTCCCATATGTGCAGAAGAATATTTTGTGCCGAGGAACTGGAAAGCAATCGAGCAAAAATAGCCCAAAAGACCAATTTGGAATAAAGTAAGCTTATGATGGCGTGGAATCAGGCTAATCTTTTGATGATGGCATACAGCCGCTAAAACGGCAAAAGCAATCAGATAACGCAAAAACAGCAATGTAAAGGTGGGGACAATCTCCAAGACATATTTGCTAACAACATAAAGTCCGCCCCAAATGCTGGCTGCAGCTGCTAAATAGATAAATCCCGCATTTGTTTTATTCATAGAATTTCAAAACCTCCTTGTGTATATTCTTATTGTAGCAGAAAAAGGAGGCTGATTTTTGTTTTAGGGTCAGGCTGTTTTTAGGATAACCTCACTTCTCTGGTCTATGGGGCGCAGAAATGGCCTATCGTAATGACTTGCGGCTGCTGATTCGAAAATGCAGCGGTGTTAGTTTTTCCAATTCTACAAAAGCTTTGGTTAATGTTGACTGATGGCCATAACCGACTTGATCAGAGATATATTGAAGTGAATAGTCGGTAGTCGTTAACAACTCCTTGGCTTTATCAATTCGCAAACGCTGAATATATAGCCGCGGCGTAGTTCCCGTATACTTCTGAAACCAATGGTGATAGTGGGATGGATTGTAATGTTCCAATCCAGCAAGTTGTTGTACGGTTAATTTATTATGAAAGTTTTCATGAATATAGCGAATGGATATGGGGACATGATCTGTAGTCAGCAGGTGCATGGAATATCGCAATAGATCCTGAATGGATTGACTGCCAACAGGTGTCTGCTGGACTTCGCAGGAAAGTAATGTCCGAATGGCTTGCCAGCGCTGGTCTATCAGGCTGCTGATTTCAGTAGAAGCCAATTGATTATAATAGGGTTGCAAAAAGCGGGAGGGAATATCAAATACAAAAAATTCATTTTGGACGGTAGAAAAAAACGAATGTTCAGAATTGGCGGGTATAAATAATATGGTTTGTGCATCAGTAGCGGTAGCATGAGAGTTGATGTGAATGTTAATATGGCCTCTTATAGGCACAAGCAGTTGCGCATAAGGGTGAACATGGTTATAGGGAGCCTGGGAATAAGTCCGGCGCTCACATAAAACGCTGCAGTGGGATTCCACAATAATCACCTGTTTCTCATCATATCGTTAAATCATAGTGTAATAAGTTTAAGTAAAATAGTAAATAGAAAAGATCATAAATCAGCATGGCAGCTATTGTCGAAATTGCGCCATTGTCAGATTGATTTTAATATTGCGAATTTAATTCAGCCTATTGCACCCTATAATTTGTTGTGCTATACTGAGGTCAACTTAAGAGATTGAACCTTAAGCGATGAAGCTTATAGGCACTGCCTATAAGCTTTTTATGTTCTAAACTCAATATCGATCCGGCAGAAACCTTTTCTGCCGTACAGCAAAGGAGCTATGCGACGGCTTGTACGTCGATAGCTCCTTTGTGCGTTTTATGCCAGTGTCGAAAGACAAAGCGTCGTTTGTAGCTGCTGGGTGAGACAAATTGGTGGTGAACCCGGAGCTTAGCGCCACTTATACCAGAGTTTCAGGGTATACGTGGCGGTTGGCTGCCGGAGAATTGTAAAAGGTGGTGATCTTTATAGGAAATGAAAAAGTTCTTGCAAAAAAATAGAAGCTTCATAGGTATTCGCAGTACCTATGAAGCGGACGGCGGTCTTTTACCCCAGGCAGGGCTTATTCGACATGCCTACACCTATTATACCTTTCGAGTTTACTAATTTCAAGCACTAAAAATAATGGAATTTTAAGGAGGAAAACTATTATGAGACAAGTTGCGATATATGGAAAAGGCGGTATTGGTAAATCTACCACTACTCAAAATACAGTGGCTGCATTGGCTGAAGCGGGCAAACAAGTTATGGTGGTTGGCTGTGACCCGAAAGCAGATTCGACAAGACTACTGTTACACGGTCTCTGCCAAAAAACAGTTCTTGACACTTTAAGAGATGAAGGTGATGATATCGAACTCGATGATATCTTAAAACCAGGCTTTGGCAATACCCGCTGCGTAGAGTCAGGCGGCCCAGAACCAGGTGTAGGCTGTGCAGGCCGTGGTATCATCACTTCAATCAATTTGCTGGAATCTCTCGGTGCTTATACGCCAGATCTAGATTATGTATTTTATGATGTACTTGGTGACGTTGTTTGTGGTGGTTTCGCGATGCCAATCCGTGAAGGTAAAGCTGAAGAAATTTATATTGTTGCTTCCGGCGAGTTAATGGCGCTCTATGCGGCTAACAATATCTCCAAAGGTATTCAAAAATATGCTCAAAACGGTAAAGTAAGATTGGGCGGTATTATTTGCAACAGCCGTAAAGTTGATGGCGAGCATGAAATGTTAAAAGCATTTGCCCAAGAACTTGGTTCACAACTCATTCACTTCGTACCGCGTGACAACCTGGTTCAAAGAGCTGAAATCAACAAGAAAACTGTAATCGATTTTGATCCTACTGCTGGTCAAGCTTTAGAGTACCGCACTCTTGCTGGCAATATTGATGGCAATGACATGTTTGTTATTCCAAAACCAATGGTTCAAGACCGCTTGGAAGAGCTCATGATGGAATACGGCCTAATGGATATATAAGCTAAATAAATTTAACGGAGAGTGGATGCTATGTTGTTAGTGAGAGCGATCATCAGGCCGGAAAAAAAGGATGAAGTGTTAGCCGAATTGTCCAAAGCTGGTTTTAATGCCGCAACTGTAGTCGATGTTGTGGGCCGCGGTAAACAAAAAGGGATTAAAATTGGCGGTATTGTCTATGACGAAATTCCTAAAGCATTATTAATGATAGCAACCCGTGATGAATATAAAGAAGATATTGTCAGCGTAATCCTTCGGGCTGCCAAAACTTCCGAAAAGGGGGCTTATGGCGACGGAAAAATCTTTATCAGTGCAATTGACGAAGCATATACAATCTCTACCGGCGCCACAGGTCTATAAGGAGGGCTGGCAATGAAAGAAATTATTGCAGTGGTTCGCATGAATAAGACCAATGATACCAAGAAAGCCCTCGTGAAGGCTGGTGCTGCGGGTTTCACAGCATTTAAAGTAATGGGGCGCGGACAATTGGTTAGTGATGACTCAGTCATTCAAGACCGCAAAAATAGATTGTTACAATTGGCTGGCGATGACGAACAAGATACAGCTGTATTAATTGAAGGATTCCTGACCGGTGAGCGACTTTTTCCCCGCCGCTTATTTAACGTATTAGCTCATGATGAAGATGTAGAAGAAATTGTTCAGGCAATCATTGCGGCTAATCGTACTGACAATAATGTCGGTGACGGCAAAATATTTGTGTTGCCAGTGTTGGATGCCGTTCGTGTTCGTACTGGTGAATCTGGAGAAGCTGCTGTTTAAAATTAAGCGTCTAACAGAAAAGGAGGTCAAAAGCATATGGCAATGACAGAAAAACAGTTGGAGGAAATACTGGCTCAGTATCCTTCCAAAGTGCAAAAAAATCGAAAAAAGCATGTACTTGTTAGAAATGAGTCTGCAGATCCTCAAATTATAGAAGCCAATACCCGGACTATTCCTGGTATCATCACCAATCGTGGCTGCGCTTATGCAGGTTGTAAGGGGGTTGTTGTTGGACCGTTAAAAGATATGGTTCATATTACCCACGGCCCGGTAGGCTGCGCTTACTATACCTGGGGCACTCGCCGTAATAAAGCCAAAAGCGAAGATCCATCCAAGAATTTTATCAACTATTGCTTTACTACTGATATGCAGGAAAGTGACATCGTGTTTGGCGGCGAGAAGAAACTGACTAAGGTTATTGATGATGTTATGGCAATCTTTAAGCCAAATGCGATCTCAATTTCGGCAACCTGCCCTGTTGGTCTGATTGGTGATGACTTGGGTGCAGTAGCTAAGAAAGCGGAAGAAAAATATGGCATTCAAGTATTGTCCTTCAATTGTGAAGGTTATAAAGGGGTCAGCCAATCGGCTGGTCACCATATTGCCAATAATGGTCTGATGGAGCATGTCATTGGTAAAGGTGAGTTGGAAGAAGCGCCCGCTAAATTTGCCATCAATTTGCTTGGTGAATATAACATCGGCGGAGACGGTTGGGAAGTTGAGCGCATCTTAAAAGAAATTGGCTATCATATCGTTACCGTGATGACTGGTGATGGCAAATATGAAGATTTACGGAACGCCCATATTGCAGAACTAAACTTAGTTCAATGTCACCGTTCGATCAACTACATTGCTGAAATGCTGGAAATCAAATATGGTACACCTTGGATCAAGGTGAATTTTGTTGGTGTTCAGTCTACAATTGATACGCTTCGCAATATTGCTGAATACTTTGGCGATGCGGCGCTTACACAAAGAACCGAAGAAGTGATTGCCAAAGAATTAGCGCGTATTGAATCTAAACTGGATCAATATAAAAAGCTTTGTGAAGGCAAAACTGCATTCTGTTTCGTGGGCGGTTCCCGTGGTCATCATTTCCAAGGCTTATTTAAAGAGTTGGGGATTGATACTGTATTGGCCGGCTATGAGTTTGCTCATCGCGATGACTACGAAGGTCGTCAAGTCATACCAGATATTAAGCTTGATGCGGATACCAAAAATATTCCTGACCTGCATGTTGAAAAAGATCCAGAGCGCTTTAAGATTAAATTGTCTCCTGAACGCTATGAAGAATTAAAGAAGAAGATTCCATTAGGTCAATATCGTGGTATGAATGTTGAAATGAAAGACGGTACCGTGATTGTTGATGACTTGAATCATTTTGAAACAGAAGAATTTATCAAAATCCTAAAACCAGACATTCTGGCTTCTGGGATCAAAGATAAATATGTCATTCAAAAAATGGGTCTCCCATCCAAACAATTGCATTCCTATGATTATAGCGGTCCATATGCTGGTTTCAATGGCGCTGTAAAATTTGCTGAAGATATTACCATGAGCTTTTCTTCACCAACTTGGAATTTCATCACTCCACCATGGAAAGATGAGCCATTGTTGGTTGGCACAGTAACAGAAGAGGAAGGAGTGGCCTAAATGTTAGATTGCACACCTAAAGAGATAAAAGAGCGCACTGGCGGCGGTATGATCAATCCTGCCAAGACTTGTCAGCCGATCGGCGCGATGTATGCAGCATTAGGTATTCATAAATGTTTACCACACAGCCATGGCTCACAAGGCTGCTGCTCCTTTCACCGTATGCACTTAACCCGGCATTTCCGGGACCCGGTTATGGCTTCCACCAGTAGTTTTACTGAAGGATCTTCAGTATTTGGTGGCGGCGCTAATCTTAAGACCGCAATTAAAAATGTATTTTCTATCTACAATCCGGATGTAATGGCTGTTCATACTACTTGCCTTACCGAAACCATTGGCGATGATATTCCTAGTATCATTCGCTCAGCTGAAGTTCCAGAAGGAAAAGTCGTTATTCATGCCAATACTCCTAGCTATCAAGGATCACATGTCACTGGATTTTCCAATATGGTAAAAGGTATGGTAAGTTATTTTGCTGAAGCTACCGAACCGATTAAAAAAGAGCAGATCAATGTTATTCCAGGATTTGTGAACCCTGCTGATATGCGGGAAATTAAACGGATGCTTAACCTAATGGGTGCAAAATATATTATGTTCCCTGATACGTCAGGTGTTGTTGACTCACCAATGACTGGTGAATTCCAAATGTATCCTGAGGGCGGAACCACCGTAGCTCAATTAAAAGACACTGGAAATTCTAAGTTATCTGTCGCTTTGGGCCGTTTCGCATCCAGTGATGCTGCGGAACTACTGGCGAAAAAATGTCAAGTTCCAGTTGCTACGCTTAAAACACCGATTGGTATTAAAGCAACAGATGCTTTCCTGATGGTGGCAAGACGAGCTTTCAGTAAAGAAATTGCTGCTGAGCTGGAATTGGAACGTGGTCAGTTGGTTGACATCATGACAGACACTCATTTCCATTTCCATGGCAAGAAAGTTGCAATTTTTGGTGATTCTGATATTGTAACCGGCGTTACTGAATTTGTGCTGAGCTTAGGAATGAAGCCGGTGCATGTATTGACTGGTACACCAGGCGGTGCAATTGGTTCATCGGTCGGCAGCTTTGAAGAAGATATCCAGGAAATGCTGCAGCAAGCTGGGGTAGCAGGCAATGTAAAAGCTGGTGGTGATCTATTCACCTTCCATCAGTGGATTAAAAATGAGCCGGTAGATTTAATCATTGGAAACACTTATGGTAAATATATTGCCCGGGCTGAGGATATTCCACTGGTACGGGTTGGCTTCCCAATCCTTGACAGAAGCGTTCACTCCTATATGCCGATTGTTGGCTACCGTGGTGCAATGCGCTTATTGGAAATGATCAGCAATGCACTGCTTGACCGTCAAGATCGTGATGCATTGGACGAAGATTTTGAATTAGTGATGTAGGATAAACAATCAGCTGCTACTGCTGCTGCGCGAATATAGGACTGAGAGGATGTGATTGTTATGGAGGCAGCACTTGCTATAACAGAAAGAAATGATTCTATTGCCAAGAAGGGTAGGCAAAAGGCTCAAATAAAATGTGATACAGATAGTGTGGCGGGGTGTGTAAGTCAACGGGCGTGTGTATTTTGTGGGGCTAGAGTCGTGCTGAATCCAATTACTGATGCCATCCATCTGGTTCATGGCCCAATCGGCTGTGCCAGTTACACCTGGGATATTCGCGGCAGTCTCAGCAGTGGCGCTGAACTTTATCGCAATAGTTTCTCTACTGACTTAAAAGAACAAGACGTTATCTTTGGCGGAGAGAAGAAACTGGCTAAAGCGATTGACGAACTTGTCGAAAAATACCATTCGAAATTAGTGTTTGTTTATTCGACCTGTATTGTTGGTGTCATTGGTGATGACTTAGATGCAGTATGTAAAGCCGCTTCCCAGAAGCATGGTATCGAAGTTATCCCGGTACAGTCGAGCGGTTTTATTGGGAATAAATCGGCTGGATACCGTGCAGCTTGTGATGCATTACTTCGCTTGATTACACCAGCTGAACCCAAAAAAATTAAACATAATAACAGCATCAATTATTTAGGCGATTTCAATTTAGCTGGAGAGGCCTGGATTATCCGTAACTATTTGCATGAAATGGGCGTTGAGGTTAATGCTGTGTTTACTGGTGACTCCAGTTATGCCGAGCTTAAAACAGCACCAGCGGCGTCGCTCAATATTATCCAGTGTGCTGGGTCAATGGCTTATTTGGCTGAAAGAATGGAAAGTCTCTATGATATTCCTTATTTACGGGTTTCGTTTTTAGGGTTGGAAGATACCGTCAGCTCGCTGCGCCAGATTGCTCTGGCGCTAGGCGATGCTGATGTTATCGCCAGAACTGAGGAACTGATTGCCAGGGAAAGCGCATTGATTGAGCCTATTCTAGCCAGTTATCGTGAGAAATTTAATGGTAAGAAAGCGGCAGTATATGTAGGGGGCGGTTTCAAAGCCATTTCGCTGATCAAACAGTTCAGGGAAATTGGCATCGAAGTGGTCATGATTGGTACTCAAACTGGCCGGCAGGAAGAATATGATACCATCAACGAACTTGTTGACGAAGGTACGATTATTTTGGATGATGCTAATCCTGCTGAGTTGGAACGATTCATGGTGGAGCAAGGTGCCAATATTCTGGTAGGCGGTGTCAAAGAACGGCCGTTAGCTTATAAACTGGGAGTTTGCTTCATTGATCATAATCATGATCGTAAGCATCCCTTAAGTGGCTTTGTCGGAGCCGTTAATTTTGCCAAAGAAGTCTATTCAACGGTTTGTTCGCCGGTCTGGAACTTTGTTCGTTAAAGGAGGGAAGAACTGTGGGTCTGGAAACCACCAATTATCGCAACGTGAATGAAAATCCGTGCAGTATGTGCATGCCAATGGGAGCAATTCTGCCGTTTAAAGGTATTGAACAGGCAATGGTGATTTTACACGGGTCGCAGGGCTGTAGTACTTATATGCGGCGGCATATTGCCGAACATTTTAACGAACCTGTTGATGTGGGGTCCTCGTCGCTTAACGAAAAAGGGACGGTTTACGGCGGAGAAGGCAATTTAAAGAAAGCTTTAGATAACATTATTAAAGTTTATGAGCCCAAAATGATTGGGGTACTCACCACTTGTTTGGCCGAAACCATCGGTGAAGATGTCCGGCGCATTACAATAGATTATGCGAAGGAACGCGGCATTACTGACTTACCGATTGTGTCAGTGCCTACACCAGGGTACGGCGGCAACCATCCGGAAGGATATTTCCTGGCGGTAAGAAATATCGTAGAAGCACTTACTGAAAAGACAACGCCTCATCAGAAAGTGAATATCATTATTCCTAATATTAGTCCTGCCGATATACGTGAGTTAAAACGAATCCTCAATCTCATGGAAGTCGAGTATATTCTTCTTCCCGATATTTCAGATACTTTAGACCGGCCTTATGAAAAACCATATACAAAGATAGCCAAAGGCGGCACCAAAATCGCAGATATAAAAGCAATGGGTGGAGCAGTGGCCACAATCCAAATGGGGATTACAGTGGCTGACGAATTGTCACCCGGCAAATATCTTGCTGATGCCTATGGGGTGCCGCTTTATAATTTGCCCATCCCGATTGGTATTGAGAATACCGACCTATTGATGAATAAGCTTAGCGAGATTACTGGTAAGTCTTGTCCTGACAATATCAAAGATGAGCGTGGCCGTTTATTAGATACGATGATCGATTCGCACAAGTATAACTTTCAGGGACGCTCGGTGGTTTTTGGCGAGCCGGAATTAGTCTATGCGGTAGCAAAAACCTGTTTTGAGAATGGAATTTATCCCTTAGTTATTGCGAGTGGCAGTAAAAATGATAAAATCCGTCAACTGTTAAGTGCTGAGATCGAACTTTCGCCGGAACCCGTAGAAGTGCTAAATGAAGCGGATTTTATGCAAATTAGGGCAAGCAGCCGTAAAGCAGGCGTTAATATTGCAATTGGTCATTCCGATGGTCGCTATCTGACAGAAAAAGAGGGTATTCCGCTGGTGCGGCTAGGTTTTCCAATTCATGACCGGGTAGGCGGACAGCGCTTATTATCGATCGGTTACACAGGAACTGCGATGCTGTTAGACAGGATCACCAATACGTTATTAGAAAATAAGTATAAAACTTATCGCAGTGTGATGAAGAAAAAATATTTCAGAGATTCGAATAAAAGAATCGCTGGTGAAAGTTGAGGTGACTAATATGAGTTGTGGCGGCTGTACCGATAAAAAAGAGTTTCCAATGGCGGCTTCGACAAGTGAGCAAACCGCAAAGCATCCTTGTTATTCGAAAGATGCTCATAACAAATATGCCCGCATGCATTTGCCGGTTGCTCCGCACTGTAATATTAGCTGTAACTATTGCAATCGAAAATTCAACTGTGTGAATGAAAGTCGCCCTGGTGTCACCAGCGAGGTGCTTACCCCTGCAGATGCCAAGCGCAAGTTTGATATGGTAAAGGAGAAAGTCGATCATCTCAGTGTTGTTGGAATTGCGGGACCTGGCGATGCGCTGGCAAACTGGCCGGAAACCCGTGAATCGATTGAACGTATTAAAGAAAGTAATCCGGAAATTGTTTTCTGTTTATCAACAAATGGACTGATGCTGCCTGATTATGCCCAGGAAATTGTGGATCTTAATATTCATCATGTAACAGTCACAGTGAACTGTATCGATCCTGAAATTGGCGCAAAGCTTTATAAATTTGTCAATTATCGCGGACAAAGGCTTACTGGTATCGAGGCAGCCAAAACGCTGCTTGAGAACCAATTAAAAGGGATCGAGTATCTGGTCAAGCATGGAGTACTAGTGAAAATTAATATCGTTATGGTTAAAGGGATTAATGACCATCACATTCCTGAAGTTGTCCAAAAGGTTAAAGAGATGGGTGTGTTTGTTACGAACATTATGCCGCTTATCCCAGCACCAGGCAGTGTGTTTGAGACAATGCCGCAGACTAGTATGAAAGAAATTAATAACATGAGAACTCATTGTGAACAATATTTGCCGCAAATGCGTCACTGTCAGCAATGCCGGGCTGATGCAATTGGCCTGTTAGGTCAAGATCGTTCTAATGAATTCCGCCTAAATCCTGCTCCTGTCGAACCACCTGTTGTCCGTTCTTTGCCTAAGCAATATAAAATTGCCGTAACTACTAAGTATGGGCGTTTGGTTGATCAACATTTTGGTCATGCTGAGGAATTTCTCATCTATCAAGGAAGTAAAGGGAAGTTCAAACTCATTGAAACTCGTAAAGTGGAAAAATATTGTCATGGTATGGAGCATTGCAATGAGACCGAAACCATGCGTGATTTGACTATTAATACCATCAAAGACTGTGATGCGGTATTAACCATGCGGATAGGCTTTCAAGCTCAAAAAAGACTGCTTAAAAAAGGTATTCTAAGTATTGAATTTTGTGACACCATTGAAAATGGTCTCAATTATACCGTTCAACAACTAAATACAATCATAAAAGCGATGTAAATGAAGGGGGAACTATTGTGAATAAACCTAAACACCATATTTTTGTCTGTGTCAGCTCACGAATTAACGGTCAATTGAAAGGTACCTGTCATACTAAAGACGGTTTAGCGATTATGGAAAAATTTATGGAAGAGATTGAAGAACGAGAACTTGGCGGCGAAGTGTTTATTACAAACACCGGCTGTTTCAGCATCTGTGGACAGGGGCCAATTGTTGTCGTCTATCCGGATAATGTCTGGTACGGCCAAGTAACCCCGGCTGATGTGGAAGAAATTATGGATTCACATATTGAAGGCGGCAACATTGTTAAGCGATTAGAAATTTAATTTCAGGTTGTGGGAGGTGTTCGCGATGCGGGTAAATATTGCGGTAGCTGTTGAGCCTACGGGCAGTACCACATCCTTGTATGAGCCGGGCCGGATTCTTGTATATCGCAAAGAGCAAGGGAACTGGCAGGTTGTTCAGGAGTTCCACTATGATTTGGAACAGGATAAAGGTGTTCGGCATATGCGGCAAAAAGTTGATGAAGTTGTGCGGTTTGTAGCTGCGGAAAGTCAAGTTTTTGTTGGCCTATCTGTCATCGGCATTCCTTATTTTGAACTTGAAAAAGCAGGACTAAGCATTTGGGAATTTGAAGGGCAGCCAGAAGAATTCTTGGATTATATTATTGCACAAGAAGAAGAAGCTCAAATTGCGCGTGACCAAATCCAACCTGTTGCAATTCCTGAGCCTAAAGAAACGGCTCCTGGACACTATGCCATTTCATTGAAAGAAATTCAAGAGAATCATTCTGGTGTAACAACCAAGCAAGTATTGCAGCCCTTTGTTCAAAAAGGTGCGTTTAGCAATCTTGAAATACTTTGCAATCATGTTCCGCCTTGGCTGGAGGCTATGGCAATGGAAAAGAATTATGGCTATCTAAAAGAACAGATCAATAGTAAGGAAATCAAAGTAAGTCTAGCGAAAAAAAAATGACTGTGAGGTAAGGATAATGCTTAAGCCGCCTATTTTTGTTGATCAAACCATTAATCAAGGATTAAAACAAAATTTAATAGCTGATAAATTGGCAGAATTAGTGCGGTTTATTTCCGAAATCCGGTTAGACTATGCTGACATTAGTGTTGCAAACTGGCAAGGGATTAGCAGAAATTCAGTACTGCCTATGGAGAAATTTCGCGGTGTTATTGAGCCTTGCTGTCAGCAAGTTATTCTTGCCAGCAATTTAGGATTTAGGACAGTCAATATGGTTGTGTTTTGCCGACGTGATCTAAATAGTCATGCCATTGAAATGGCATTAGCAACGGCTAAGACACTTGGTTTGTCGGTGGTTTTGCAAATTCGCAACGCCTCAGAATTTGCCGTTCAAGCGCTTATTGGGTTTGTTAAACAAGTCAATTTGGCTCATGTTGATACTGTTCTGTATTGTGATGAAGGCAGTCTGCTTGATCCATTCGTTACTTACAAAACCTTAACAGAACTAAAAGAAAAACTTTCAGTAGATTTGGAATTTTGTGCCCATAATAATAGGGGATTAGCGACAGCTAATACTTTAGCAGCCTTAAAGGCCGGAGTTTGTAAAGTAAGCGCTGCCGTCGCAGGAATAGACAGCTTTGCTGCATTTGAAGAAATATTACTTGCCTACAAATTTTTACTCAATCAGCCTATTGAGATAACAAAAAAGCTGGCTCAGCTGTCTAAAGAGGTTTTAGGTTGTTTAGGGAGAGAAGTCCCTATGAATAAGCCGATTATTGGCAGTAATGTCTTTGCTCATGAATCAGGCATTCACGTTGACGGTGTTATCAAAAACCCTGATCTCTATGAGCCGTTTTCACCTGAGATAGTTGGTTTATCGCGGAAACTTGTTATTGGTAAGCATTCGGGCACGGCTTCATTGAAAGCCAAATTTCGTAGTTGGAATATGCCGCTCAATGATTTCGATGCTGCGCTATTACTTGGAATCGTCAGAAAGAAAGCAATCAGTCAAAGAAGTTCATTAAATGATTGCCAACTGATTGATTTATATTATGAAATGTCAGGACAACTGCAAGGTTTTGAGGCAGGAGGTGACGAAATATGCAGAGCGGAAAAGAAGTACACATTGTCGATACAACGCTACGGGATGGCGAACAAGCGGCCGGTATTGTTTTCTCAGCGCCGGAAAAGCTTGCAATAGCTAAAGCCCTAGATGATACGGGTGTACAGTGGATAGAAGCCGGTGTTCCAGCCATGGGGCAAGAAGAGCAAGAGGCTATGAAGCTGATCCTTGCAGCTCCGTTAAAAGCTACTGTTTTTGCTTGGAATAGAGCAAGAAGTGAAGATATCATGGCTTCTGTTGAGTGCGGTTTTTCCTTTTTGCATATCTCGATACCAATTTCTGATTTGCACATTTATCACAAACTAAAAACCAGTAGGGAAAAGGTTCTAAAACAACTAGAGGAAACTGTGAATCTAGCGAAAAGTTTTGGCTGTCAAGTTTCTATAGGTGCTGAAGATGCGTCGCGATCTAGTGCTGAGCAGTTTTTACAAGTAGCAGAATTGGCTGCTAGACTCGGCGCCCTACGCATTCGCTATGCAGATACAATTGGCTGTCTAGACCCTTTTAAAACTTATGAGCAAATCGCAGCAGTTTCGAAACTGTGTCCGATCCCGATTGAGTTTCATGGACACAATGATTTTGGGTTAGCGACTGCCAATACTCTGGCAGCCTGCCAAGCTGGTTCCCAATATATTAGTACAACAATTGCCGGAATCGGAGAAAGAGCTGGCAATGCATCCATGGAAGAAGTCATTCAGGCACTTAATTTAAATGGTTGTCGTGACCCGCATGTCGATACTAATAAGATAAGCCAGCTTGTTAAAATGGTTAACAAGCTGCTGGATCGATCTAATGGGGAGTTTTTCTCACCTAATTACAAAACAGATGTGGATTTTTTTCAAGGTCTCCATAAATGTAATTAAATAAGTAAATTAACTAATTTAAAAATTCAGAAAACATATTGATCGTATGTTTAATTTCATGTATACTGAAATTGTCAATCTCCTTTTTTTCACGTGCAGGTCAATTAGACAAGTCTCTCGGCGCTCGGGTCGGGAGATTTTTCTATTTTAGCAACAGAAGCAAGTAGTTTGTTGAGCTATAGTCGGATTATCGAAAAATTATAAGATAATAAAATAAAGTGTTGACATAATTAGAAAACATCTATATAATAAAAACTCCAGCCACGACATAGTAACTTGTGAACATGGTTGGTCATATAAGTAGCAACAAAGCGATGCAGATCAATAGAGCTATAAAGCAATAGAAAGTCTAGTATCGTATTCGTTGTCTCATAGGCGACGGTGTTCTCTGAAAACTAAACAATGTAAGAAGTAAAAATGCCAGATGTGCGGTGCTCAATGAGCACAAAACAATGCGGAAATAGCTCAGCGGTAGAGCATCGCCTTGCCAAGGCGAGGGTCGCGAGTTCGAATCTCGTTTTCCGCTCCAAAATTTCTTTAAATTATAAAGAGCCATCAAGGTTCTTCATAAATAACTTTTATGGAGAGTTTGATCCTGGCTCAGGACGAACGCTGGCGGCGTGCCTAACACATGCAAGTCGAACGGAG